>CANQIL010000041.1 GCA_947624045.1 uncultured Bacilli bacterium | reverse complement strand
TTTTTTTAAAAAGAAAAGCCTAATTTCAACAAAAATTAAACTTTTTTCATTTTATGAAGTGCGAAACTCGGGTTATAGCATACGTTTGTTAGCTTTTTAAAGTAAAAAGTGTCTAGTTAAAAATAAAATTTTTGTGAAAATGGCGCACTTATTACTATAGTGTGGTATAATCATAATTGAGGTAGGTGTCTATATGAAAGAAAAAAATGTTAGTTTATTTGATAGTCCTGATAAGATAACTAGTTTAATTATAGGATTAATATTAATAATAATTATATTAAGTCAATCATTTGCGATTAATAATAATTTAGGAGCAATTGAAATATTTAGAAATATTTTAAATCATAATAGTATCTATTTATTTATGCTTTTATACTTTGTGTCTTTAAAGACTTATATAGGTAAAAAATACTTTAATTATGTAAATACTTTTGTAATATTTATTTACTTTATTAATATGATAACTTCATTACTTACAGTATTTCATAGTTTTTCATTAACTAGTTTGTTAGGTGTTGCTTTAAATTTTATATTATTTTTATATTTATTTCATGTATTTTTTAGAGGAACTAGAGTATGGGATGATTTTAAACTTAAGAAGTCTCCTTTTAATGAATTAAGTAATGATTGGTACTTTTCAGTAATAGTAATTATTTCGGTTATGGCTTTAGCTGTTAATTTGATATTTACTACTACTTTTGATGGGACAGTATTAGCTTTACTTGATTGTTTATACATTGTTTTATTTTCAAGATATATATTTTTATATAGAGAATATCTAGACCAAGAAAAGATAGATAGTAAAAATGAGGGTAATTTAGATGATGTTAAAGATAAAATTACAGATGTTGTGAATGATTTAGGTGATTCAATTAGTGATATAGCTGAAGATGTTAGTAAGAGTGTTGAGAAGTTTGTTAGTGATAATAAGATTGATGAAAAATTAGATGAAGCAAAAGAGAAGATAAAGGAAGTTGGAGATGAAGCGGCATCTAAAATAGATGAAGTAGTTAGTGAAGCTAAGAAGAAGACAAAGGCTAAGACAAGTAGTACTAATAAGAAAAAGGGTAGACCTAAAAAGGAGGAAAAATAGATATGAATATGTTTGATGAGATTCATAAACAAAAAAAAGAATTACCTAAAGTTAGTAATATAACAAAGACAGTTAGTTCTTATAAATATAATATGTATCAAAAACTAGCATTTATAATATTTTTTGTAGTATTTATAACGGGTATTATATTTGGTAATTTGTTCCCAGCTTGTGGGTCAACATCTTCTTTTTATGGAGATGTATGTGTTACTACAGAATTTAATGTTTTCTTGATGATTGTTATTTGGGCAGTTGGCTTTTTAGGAAGTGTTATTTTCTTTGCGATAGGTCATATAATTGCTTTATTAACGGAAATTAGTAAGAAATTAAAGTAATTTTTAAGAAAAATATGTAAAAAAATTATTATTTTCTTGCCTAATGTTATAAAATATGTTAAATTTAATTTGTAAGCATAACTTATGCTTAATTAATAATATAGGGAGGTATATTTAATATGAAGAAAGTTGAACTAGTAGAAGCTGTTGCTAACGCAGCTGGACTAACTAAAGTAGATGCTGGTAAAGCTATTGATGCTACTTTAGAAGAAATTAAGAATGCTCTAGTAAAAGGAGATAAAGTTCCTCTAGTTGGATTTGGTACTTTCGCTGTTTCAAAGAGATCAGCTCGTGAAGGACGTAATCCTAGAACTGGTGAAACTGTTAAAATTGCTGCTAGAAACGCTGTTACTTTCAAAGCTGGATCTGCTTTAAAAGACGCTGTAAATTAGTGATTTTAAATAAAACCTTTGAAAGATGTCTTTTGAAGGTTTTTAATTTTTTGATTTACGTTAAATTGTGAGGAAACTATTTTTTTCTCATAATTTTTTTATTTTTCTTGACATGACGGTATGGGGGGGGGGTATGATATAGTTAGATGAAAATAGAAACTGTGGAAAAAGTTGGTGTTAAATAATGGGAAAATATAATAAGTATATATTGATTATGATAATAGTAATTGTTTTAGCTATGTCAATAGGCTATTCTGTTTTAAATAGTGAATTACATATAAGCGGAGAAGTAAATTATAGACCAGAAGAGGATGTTAGAATAACTAATTTTACAACTAATAATAAACCTAGTGAAATGACTATAGAATATTCAGATTTTTCTAAACATGAAGTTAAGTTAGGCTATACTACAACTGGATCTTGTAGTATTACTTACACTGTTGAAGTAAAAAATAGTTCTGGTGTAAATATGGGTATTTTAGAAATAGGTGGCTTAGATGATAATGTAGAGGTACAAGAAAATATTTTAGGTACTAAATTAGTAGGTTCTGCAGATACTCAGACATTTACTATTACGTTTAATTCAAATGGTGAAGAAACAAAAACATATTTATTAACTTTTGATTTTGAACAAGTATATACAATTACTTATAATAGTTTTGATAATACAGAAAATTATAAAAAGGAAATATTAAAAGGAGAAGAATATTCTCAAAATTTTGGAGATAATTATCCAACAAATATAGAAGTAAAAATGAATGGGGTATATTTAAAAAATTATACTTATAGTAATGGCACTTTAATTATTCCCAATGTAACAGGTAATTTAGTAATAACAGGAATTTATGCACCATCATATACAGATAATAGTGAAGCTAATAAGCCTGAATTAAATGGTGATATGATACCAGTTGTTTATGATGAAAAAAATAAAACTTGGGTAAAACAAGATTTAGATAAGAGTTATGATTATTCCAAACAAATATGGGCTAATGCCGTAACAGTAAAAAATACTGTTAAAGATTTATCAGGTAATAACAATGACGGATTAATTCGTGGAAATGCTATAGTTGGTAATGGAGAAGCTTACTTAGATGGAGTAGACGATCATATAAATGCTGGCTTAGCTAATTATAATTTTAAAAATAATATTACATTAATTTTAAAATTTAAATTTAATGATATACCTCAAGGAAACAATATACATTTATTTGGTAATTGGGAAGGTGGTGGAGGAGGATTTTACTATATTAAAAGCGATAGTAGTTTTAATATTGAATTATTTGATGGTACATATCATAGTACAACGTTTATTAAAGATATAAAAATTAATGAATACTATACTTTAGTTGGTACGTATAATGGAGTTAGTACTAGCCTTTATCTTAATGGAGAAAAATTAGCTAGTAATGATATCTCTATAAATATAAAACAGTCTAAAATAGGTTTTGCAATCGGTGGTAATCCATACGGTAATTCAAACAATACTAGTGTATCAGATGCTTCAAACATTACAGTAAGTGATGCACTAATATTTGATAAAGGTCTAACAGAAGAAGAAGTAAAAAAACATTATAGTAATGAAGTAACTTTAGGTGAAACAAAGCCACTTGTATATTATAATTTTGAAGACGCCAATCGTGAATATTATAAGAAGGCTGATATAGGAACACCAATAAATATGGATGACATCAATACGATGTGGGTATGGATACCCAGATATTCATATACAATAAAAAGTGAAGATGGAGTTAATTACTTTGGTAAAGCTAGTTCTGAAAATAAAAATCCAACTCAAGCTTTGCCAGGTGAAATAGATATAAAATTTTTATCAAAAACTGCTTTAAGTGAAAATGGTAAAGCACAATATACAGGAGATGAGAATAAAGAATGGCGAACACCAGAAGCTTTCAACTTTGGTGGAACAACTCAAGCAGGCATATGGGTAGGCAAATTTGAAACAACAGGAGAATTAGCAAGTGCTTGTACAAGTGAAAGTTGTGCTGTAGACAAATTATCTATAAAACCCGATACACCATCTTTAATAAGTCAATCAGTAAGTAGTTTCTTCTATGCGGCAAGAAGCATGCAAAATGATACAACTACTTTTGGATTTAGTGATAGTGGTGACTTACATATGATGAAAAATGATGAGTGGGGAGCAGTAGCATACCTATCACAAAGTAGATATGGAAAACATGGTAATACTGATTATACTGGAAAGTATGAAGAAATATATCAAAATAAATCAAATACTTTTATAACTGGTTCAAGCAATGGAACGCCAAGTCAAAGTGAAACTGCAACTAAACAATATGCTTATAATGATATGACTGAGCTAGGAGATGGCCAAGGTCAAGCTGGACCTGGAGCATCTACTACTGGAAATATATATGGCATATATGATATGAGTGGAGGAGCATGGGAATATGTAATGGGTGTTTTGGCTTACTATGAAATCCCATATCAACCAATGAGTGGACAGTCACCTACACTTAATTCAGGTTTTACAGGAAAAGTATATCAAAACAATACTTATGAAGAATTTGAAAATATTACATTTCCAGATAAAAAATATTATGATTTTTATATAGTTGGAACTACTAGGGATACCATGCCAACAAGCTCAACTTTGGCAAATTCAGTAAAAGCTTGTAGTGAAGGAATATGTTATGGACAAGCCTTATCAGAAACATCAGGATGGTATGGAGATTGGTATGGATTCGTATACCGCGAGAGCCCGTGGTCCGCTCGCGGCGGTGGCTGCAGTGATTCCACTGCTGCGGGAGTGTTCTACTCGAACAACGCTCACGGCCCTGCTGGCAGCTACTACGGGTCCCGTTTCGTTTTCGCTCCATAGAGTGGCTAGTGTGTATAGTTTGCATACTAGTTTTCTTTTGCACTGTAAAGTGCTCTTGAAGTTGATGGCATTTCTATTTTTTTTAAGTCAAGATTATGATATAATTGTAGTGGAGTAAGATTAAGTTGGGCGGTGAAAAATATGCTTGAAGCTGTATTAGGGCTTCTTAAAAAAATAAATTCTTATGGATATAAATCTTATATTGTAGGAGGTTTTGTTAGAGATTATATACTAGGAATTAAATCAAATGATATAGATGTTGCGACTAATGCTACTCCTAAGGAATTAAAAGAAATATTTCCAGATTGTTTAGTTCCTAATGAAGATTATGGCTCAGTTATTGTCTTTGTTAATGGAATTAAAATAGAAATAACTACTTTTAGAAAAGAAATAGATTATGTAGATAATAGAAGACCAGGACAAATTATTTATATAGATAATTTATATGATGATTTATTAAGAAGAGATTTTACTATAAATACTATATGTATGGATAGTGATGGACAAATTATAGATTACTTAAATGGAAAAACTGATTTAAATAAAAAGCTAATTAAATCAGTGGGAGATGCTACAGTTAAATTCACTGAAGATGCTTTACGAATACTTAGAGCTGTTAGATTCGCAACCATTCTAGACTTTGACTTAGATGAAGAAGTTATTATAGCTATAAAGATGTGTAAACAATACTTACGTAATCTTTCTTATAATAGAAAAAAAGAAGAATTAGATAAGATTTTTAGTAGTAGTAATGCAAAAAAAGGAATTAAATTGCTATTAGATTTAGGACTTGATGCAGACTTAGAACTTGATAGATTAAGGAAAGTTAAAAATACTAGTAACTTGATTGGTATTTGGAGTGTTTTAGATGTATGTGATAAATATCCATTTAATAATAACGAAAAAGAACTTATAAAAAATGTTAATAGAGTAATTAAACTAGACAATTTAGATTTAAATACATTATATAAATATGGGCTTTATGTAAATACTATTGCTGGGGAGATTAAAGGGATTAATCTATTAGATATAAATAAAGAATATAACGAATTAAAAATAAAAAGTAGAAGTGAAATTGATATATCTAGTGATGAGATTATGGAAGTTTTAAATAAAGAACCTGGTAGTTACTTAAAAGATGTTTATGATGACTTGGAAAATATGATAATAAATGGTAAACTACAAAATAATGAGAATAGTATAAGAAAATACTTAGAGAATAAATATAGGGAGGAATAATTAATGAAAAAGATAGCTATTTTGTTACTAGCTTTAGTTTGTTTTAGTATTTTAGGAGTAGAAGCTAAAGATGATGTAAACACTAATACTTTATATCCAGTTAATTCTAGTTTTAATGTAGAGACTGAATACTTTAATTATGATAATGTAATTTATAATTCTTTGCTTGATAATAATGGTAAAGCTACTTTAACTATGGGAAATGTTTATAATGCTACTAAAAAGAAAGTGCCAGTTAGTATAAGTGTAGGACTTTTTGATAGTGAAAAGAAAAATATGGGTGTAGTTAATTATTGCTCAACTAAGGACTTAGAAAGTGATTATGCTTTTAAACAATTAACAACAGGTGAAAATACAACTTTTGCGATAAAAGTTAGTCAAGATGATTATATTTCTAGTGGTAGGGAATTAGCTAATGTTGCTTATGTAGCGGTATTTAGTGATAATAAATATTGTAAAGTAGGTGGAAAAGATAATTATGTTGGATTAACAATAGAAGAAATTGTCGATGGACAAGTATCAACTAAAGTAGAAAAATTATTTAGTTTAGATTTTTTGAAAAATTTTAAAATACCTAGTTTATCACAAGCTAATATAGCTTTAATGATAACTATTTTGGTTATATTACTTATTTATATAATTCAAGCAAAAATATTAAATGCTTTAAATAAAAGAATGTTTAATAAAACATCTGCTATGGCATATATACCTATTGCTAATATGTATTTAGCTGTTAAGTTAGCGTTTGGTCCTAATATAAGTAAAATATATTTGATAATTTATTTAATTTCAATTGTACTTGTTACATTTGTGCCAATAATTCCTACTATAGTTTCTTTTGTAGGGGGAGTAGCATTTATTATAGTTATTATTAAATTAATTACTAAGAAGTATGATTTGTTGTATTTTGAAAATTTTAATTTGAAGAAAAACAATAAAACTGTTGATGAGAAAATTAACAATAATTTAAATGTTAATAATAATATTTATGATATAAATAAAGAAAGTCATAATAATGATTTGTTTAGTAGTGATGATGATAAAAATACTGAAGTGCTTGATGACAATAGTGGTAGTGATAATAGTAATTCTAGTGATTTATTATCAGCTTTGGGAGTAGATTTAAATCAAACTACTAATAATGATAATAATAATGAAAATGATTCGTTTTTTAATGTTTCAGCAGGTAATACTAAAAATGATAATAATGATAAAGAAAATGAAAATAATGGTAGTGATTTAACTGATTTATTTAAGTAGTTGCTACTTTTTTTTAAATTGTGATATTATAGAAATATTAATGGAGATGGTTTAATGAAAAATTCGAAGTTAATAGAAATATTTAAAAGTGGTAATATAGTTGTTCCACTTTATTTACTTAAGAATTATAAGAAGCTTAAGTTAAATATGGAAGAATTTATCTTTTTAATGTATTTATATAATTTAGGTGATAAGTTTATTTTTGATATTAATAAATTTTCTAGTGATTTAGGAATGGAAATTAATGAATGTATGAGTTTTATAGATAAACTTACAGAAAAGGGATTTGTAAAAGTAGATGTCATTAAAAATGATAAAAGTTTGATGGAAGAAGTTATATTATTAGAAGATTTTTATAATAAGCTTTCTTTACTTACAATTGATGAAGTTGTTAGTGAAAGTCATGATGATAGTGATATATTTGATTTAATTGAAAAAGAATTTGGTAGGACTTTAAGTCCTATTGAGTATGAGATTATTAAAGCTTGGTTAGAAAATAATATGGATAAAGCATTAATTAGGGAAGCTGTAAAAGAAGCTACTATGAATGGAGTATTTAATTTAAGATATATAGATAAGATATTATATGAATGGGGTAAGGTAGGCATTAAAACAGTTCAAGATGTAGAAGCTAATAGAAAGAAAAGAACTGCTTCTAAAGATGATGCAGTAGATGTTGATATGGATATTGTAGATTGGAATTGGTTTGATGAAGACGAGTAGGATAATTGAGTATTTAAACTTCTTGTTTCCTAATCCAGTTTGTGAACTTAATTTTGAAAAAGATTATGAGTTTTTAATAGCTATTGTGTTGAGTGCTCAATCAACTGATAAGAGAGTTAATAGTGTTACACCAATAATATTTAATAAATATAAAACATTAGAGCAATTAAAAAAGGCGGATATTGAAGAATTAGAAAATATTATTAGACCAGTTGGTTCATTTAGAAAGAAAGCATTTTTTGTTAAAGAAATAGCCCGTATTCTAGATGAAGAATTTGAAGGAATAGTACCTACTGATAGAGATAAGTTACTTAAGTTTCCGGGAGTTGGAAGAAAGACGATTAATGTTTTTTTGAGTGAATATTATAAAATACCAGCTATTGCGGTTGATACGCATGTTGAGAGAGTTTCTAAAAGATTAGGTTTAGCTAAAGAAAATGATGATGTTTTAGAAGTAGAAAAGAAATTACAGAAAAAATTTAAAAAAGATTTATGGAGTAGATTACATTTACAAATGGTTTTATTTGGTAGATACCATTGTAAAGCTGTTAAGCCAGAGTGTTTTAATTGTAAGTTAGTAGATATATGTAAGGAAAAAAGAAAAAATCTTTAATTTTTAGGAAAAATTTATTTTGAGTAGAGTTTTGGTCTTGAAAATTACATTTTCACTAAGGGGAATTGGTAATTTTCAAGGCCTTTTTTGACTTCAATTTTAAGAAATAGTCATTTGTACGTTAGATATTTTTTTGCTACAATCTTTTTTGTTTGTGAAGGAGATGAAATATGCAAGGACTTTTAGACGATATATTTACCCCTGGTAAGAATGATAGAATTTTTAAAGCCATTTTTTCTGATGAGTCAGATACTTCTATGATGCGGGAGTTTTTAAGTAGGTTAATTAATACTAATATTAAAAATATAAATATTTTAAATAATGAATTAACTGTTCAATATAAAGATGAAAGAAAAAAGATAGTAGATATTTTAGTAAAAGATGTGGATAATAATATTTTATATTTAATAGAATTAAATGGCTCATATAAAGATTATTCTCATACTAGAAATTTTGCATATGATGGCAGAATATTTTCAACTTATACTAAAAGTGGAGAGCAGTATGATTTAGACTTACAATATGTTCATATTGATTTAACTTATGGGCTTAAAAGTGATAAAGAAAAACATGTTTACTTTATTAAAGATATAGATAGTGATGAGTTCTATATAAAAAATTATAAAATTATTGAATATGATATGGACAAAATAATGGACCGTTGGTATAATAAAGATGAAACAAAGATTAAAGAGAAGAGCTTTTTAATTATGCTAGGTTTAGATAGAATAGATCTAGAGAAGCTAATTTCAATATGTAAGGAGGATAAATTTATTATGAAATTTAAGGAAAAGATAGACAGTTTAAATGATAATGAATATGGTTTGATGACAAAAGATGAAGATTATGTGCTTATCTATAATACGGAGATGAATTTGTTTAAGAAAAAATATAAAGAAGAGTGTGACAAAGAACTTAAAAAACAGGTAAAACAACAAGTTCAACAACAAGTCCAGAAGCAGGTTCAAAAGCAAGTCCAGAAACAAGTCCAACAACAAGTCCAACAACAAGTTCAAAAACAAGTTCAAAGTAGTCAAATTAATATTGCTAAAAGTATGTTAAAAGATGGCTTAGATAAAAAGATGGTTGCTAAATATACTAATCTTAATGAAAGTCAAATAGCAGCATTAATGTAAGTATAATAAAAAAGAATGGTAAGTAAATTATCATTCTTTTATTCTTTTGGGGTTTCTGTTGGTTCTGGTGATGTTGATGGTGACGGAGATGTAGATGGTGAAGTAGTAGGTGAAGCAGAAGGTGTTGCAGTTGGAGACGGTGATGTTGTTGTTTGAGTCTTTTCTTCTGCTAATTTGAATGTTGCCGGACTACTTTGTACACCACTATAACTTTTGTAAGTAGCAATTACTTTATAAGTACCATATGGCGATGATGTATCGTAAGTATAAGATGTTTTATCTGTCCAACCAAGCAGTTTAGAATCAAGATAGACATTATAACCAAATGGTCCATATGAATCATTAGCTAAGGCACCAGGAGATACGCCACTCCATGTAATAGTTACTTTTCTACTTGCTTTATTATAAGAAGCTCTTAAATTGCCTGGAGTTGGAATTTGTACATTACTTGTATCTACTTCAGTAGGCTCATAACCTTTTTTGAAAAGTTCAGATAGACCACTTGTACCAGGGGCAGCTAATTTTGGAGGATTAGAACCAGGAGCAATAACAGCTCTTACAACACTAGATGGCATTTTAAATTCTTCACGGTTTGCTTCAATAGCGCCACTATAAACTAAAGCTCGCATAATTTTATCTTTTTGAACAGTAGCTGGTACGTTGTGTAAGCAGTATTCACTACTTATATAGTCATATCCATACCAAAGAGCAATTACTGTTTTAGTAGAATAACCAATTATCCAAGAATCTCTAATAGCATCCCATGGTAAGTTATTAGCTTCCATTACTTTAGCATCAAAGTTAGTAGTACCAGTTTTGAAAGCCATATTATCAGGATTACCACCATTAACTACAACATCTTGTAGGACATCAGTAATCATATAAGCCGTAGCATCAGACATAACACGTTTTTTCTCTGATTTGTGCTCTATTACTTCACCACTAGCTCTAAATTCAATTTTACTGATAGTGTATGGCTCATTGTAATAGCCTCCATTTGAGAACGCAGCATAAGCAGCACTCATTTGAAGTGGATTAGTTCCTGGAGACCAAGCTCCGATAGAATGAGCTTCATGGATACGACCATTTTCTATTTCAGGCTCAATACCTAGACTTGTTACAAACTCAATTATCTTTTTATTATCAACTTGTTGGAAAGCTTTTAAGGCAGGTATGTTACGAGAAAGAGCTAGGGCTCTACGAAGAGTCATTGTTCCATAGTAACTACCATCCCAGTCATGAATAGCTTGACCATTAGAATAAGTATAAGGAGTATCATCAAATAAAGTGTAGGTTGACCAGTTATTAAACTCAATTCCTGGACCGTAATCGAATAATGGCTTAGCTGTAGAACCTGGTTGTCTTTGGATGCCTGTAGCATAGTTTTTTTGAAGAAGTCCCGTTCTATTACGACCATTACCAATAGCTAGAACTTTTCCTGTTTCAGAATCAATAACAGAAACACCGGCTTGGACTACATCATCTATCCAAGTATATGATTCTCCTTTCATAACACTATTTACGGCATCCTGTTTAGATGTATCTAAGTTAGTATATATTAATAAAGCAGTGGTATATGGATTAGCTTTATATTTATTTTGAGCTTCGGCTACAACAGTATCGATATAGCCTTGATATTTATGATAGGCTTCAGTACTAACGGCTTCGGCAGTTAAAGATTCAACAGGAATAGAGTTGGCAATTTTTTCTTCTTCTTCAGTGATATAGCCATGTTTACGCATTAGGTAAAGAACAGTTTTTCTTCTTGATGCAGCGTTTTCTGGATTAACAGTTGGACGATAATAGTTGGGAGCTTTAAACATACCTGCTATAATAGCAGCTTCACTTAAGTTAAGGTCGGATACACTCTTACCAAAGTAAGTTTGACTAGCTTCCTCAACTCCATAGATGTTTCCACCTAAAGCATGGTTATTAACATAAAACTCAATTATTTCTTGTTTAGAATAGTCACTCTCAAGCTTAAAGATAGCTAAGTAAATATCTTCAAACTTTCTAATAATACCAGCAAGACCTTCATCAACATACTTATCCGTAAAGACATTTTTAACAACTTGCATTGATAAAGTAGAAGCACCACCAGCACCAGACTGATGTAATAATTGACCAACAGTAGCTTTGATAAAACGAGGTGCATCAAAACCATTATGTTGGAAAAACCTAGAGTCTTCGGTAGCAACAATAGCATCAACTAGAACCTCAGGTAATTCGTCGTAAGAAACTTTCTCACGATTTTCTTCACCAACTTTAGCAAACTCATTACCGTTTATATCATAAAGTCTACTAACTTCTTTAGTATTTAACTTATTAGCTTCATATTTTGGCTCAGCTTCTGTTTTTATATAAATTAAGAAAGCTCCAAAAGCAAGCATACACAAAATACCTATAGTTAAAACAATTATTAAAAGGACGTTAAGTAACCTTTTTTTCTTCTTCTGCTTATTTAACTTCTTTATAAGACTACCAATACCAATAATTATAAAAATACCTATAGCGGCTATTAAAGTTAAAGTAAATCCAAAAGCTAAATAGCATGTTAATAAAATAGCAATAACCGCAAACATAATAGCTAAGCGTATATTTCTATCTATTTTACTCTTAGGAGTAACTCTTTTCTTTATTTCCTTAGTAGTTGTTTTACTACTACTTGTCGTATTCTTTGTCTTTTTTCTTCCTTTTATTTCTTTTTTTTGCATTTAATTACCTCCAATTAAATTATCAACTACTTTTAAATAGTCAATTATAGGTCTATAACCATCATTTAATAAATATGCATTTTCTTTAAAATAATTTAAGGGAATTGATTTTCTATTTATATTATTTATAAAAAACATAAGCTTTTCACTGGGTAAAAGATAAGTTTCATTTAAAGTAGTAAATCTTACAATAATAAAAGCAATTCCACCATGTTTAGAAATATTTTCTAAATGTTTTATTTGATGAGGATGAATATTATTTAAAGTAAAAGAAGTGGTACTTTTTGTTTCTTTAGCTTCAAAATCAATATACTTAGAGTTGTAAATACCATTATAATCTGTAGTAGAGGGAATAGTAAAGAAAGCTTCTTTAATAACAGCTTTATCACGTGATGGATAATCTACTTTAGTTATTTTTATGGGAGTTGGCTTTTTGTAGATATAAGCTTTATCTATGGTGCGGTAATATTCATTAGAGGAATTAATTTCACTTTCTAGAGTCATACCTCTATTTTTATAATTGATATTTTCATGATGATTAACTAATAAATTGTTTTTTTTTGTACCATTTGGGTAATTCATCTGACCACCTACTCTTAATTATACTATAAATGTTTTGTTTTTGCCATATAATCTTGTTTCTTTTTTTCAATTCGTAAATTTTTAAACTAAATTCTAGTTTTCTTTCAACTAGAATTTAGTTTCGGAATCTGACTAGAATTTATTTTCAT
>CANQIL010000040.1 GCA_947624045.1 uncultured Bacilli bacterium | reverse complement strand
GAGGGGCGTCAGACAAACTTCTCACAATGAATAAAATACAATTAGAAAGAGAGGAATGCCGAGATGTCTACTCGACATTTGTGTATGAAGAAATATTTTGATGAAGCAATAGAACTTGCTAAAAGAGGAGTTAAAAATTTAGAAGGTGGTCCATTTGGAGCAGTTGTTGTTAAAGATGGAAAAATAATTGGGTATGGAAATAATAAAGTTTTAAAAGAAAAAGATCCAACGGCACATGCTGAAATAATCGCTATTCGTGATGCATGTAAAAGATTAAATACGCATGATTTAACTGGTTGTGTTATTTATACTACTAGTGAACCTTGTCCTATGTGCTTATCAGCAATCATTTGGTCTAATATTAAAGTAATTTATTTTTCAACTGATAGAAAAGAAGTTGCTGAAATTGGCTTTAGAGATGATATGATATATAATTATTTAGAAAATAAAGAAAAAGACATTTTAGAAATTCATCATATTGAAAATAATAAGTGTCAAGAACTACTTGAGAGTTATAATAATGAACTTTATTAAACTTTCTAGATTAGTAGCAATTTAAAAAAGGTTCATAATAGATTTATGGGCTTTTTTTGAAGTTTTGAAATAAACTTATTTAGGAAATATATTTTTAATATTTCTTTAATATTCGTATTTTATATTTTAGCTGTAAAAAAGAAAGGAAGAAAAATATGTCTAGAAAAATGAAAAATATTATGGCTATCATTCTTATTTTACTACTATGTGGAAGTATTATTTTTACAGGATACTTGAGTACTAAATCAACTAATAGTAACAGTAATGGTAATATTCCAGATATGAGTCAAAATGTTGGTGAGCCACCAGAGATGCCTAATGGTGATAATTATGGTGAACCGCCTGAAAAACCTGATGGTGAAATGAATGGTGAAGAGGGAAATGATAATTCCAATATGGAAGAACCACCTGAGAAACCTGATGATAATAGCGATATGGCACCTCCACCAGAGATGCCAAATAATAATGGTGGTATGGAACAAATGGGAGAATCACAAGAAAATAATACAAATAATAACTATGTTTACTTAATTTTCTTTGGAATAGAAAGTTTAGGTTTATCACTTATTGTTCTTTATCTAATTATGTCTGGATTTAATAAAAAATCTTTGAAAGAAACACTCGCTAATAGTGATAAAAAAGTAATTTATATTTTAGGAGTAATTCTTTTAACAAGTGGACTTACTTTTACAGAAAATTTAGTTACTAATAAATTTAAAAATGATACAAATGTTAATAATCCTAATCAAGGTATGGGTGTAGGACAAAATACTAATATATCATATTCAGCTGTAAAAGAAATTACTAGCTCAACCACGGAAGATGATAGTGAATATGAAAGTACTAAAAGTGATGAAAATGCTATTTTAGTTAGTGGAGATATTGATGTTGATTTAGCTAATATAAAAATAACTAAAAGTGGTGACTCAGATGGTGGAGATAATACAAGTTTTTATGGGACAAACTCAGGTATTATTGCGAAAGATGGAGCTAACGTAACACTTAAAAATATAACAGTAAATACAAAGGCAACTGGTGCCAATGGTGTATTTAGTTATGGAGGAAGTGCCACAACAAATAATACTAATAGTGATGGTACTAGTGTAACAATTAGTGATTCTAAAATAACGACAACAAAAAATAATTCTGGTGGAATTATGACAACCGGTGGAGGAGTTATGATTGCCAAAAATCTTACTGTCAATACTTCCGGTGTATCAAGTGCAGCTATTAGGTCTGACCGTGGAGGTGGAACAGTAAGTGTTGATGGTGGAACATATAAAACAACAGGAGCAGGATCCCCTAGTATTTATTCAACAGCTGATATAACTGTAAAAAATGCTTCATTGCTTGCTATGGCATCAGAGGGTGTAGTAATTGAAGGTAAAAATAAAATAAGTCTTGAAAATGTAACTTTAACCGATACTAATAATAAATTAAATGGACAATCTACTACTTATAAAAATATATTTTTATATCAATCTATGAGTGGAGATGCATCTACTGGCGTATCAGAGTTTAGCGCTACTGATTCGACTATAACAACAAATAAAGGTGATACTTTTTACATTACCAATACAAGTTCAAAAATTACTTTAAAAAATAATAAGTTTATAAATAATGATACAACGGGCAATTTCTTAAGAGCTAAGAAAGACTCTTGGGGAAATAATGGTTCAAATGGAGGTAATGTTGAGGTATTAATGGAAAATCAAGAAGCTAAAGGTAATATTGTGATAGATTCTATTTCTACTCTTGCTATGACTATGAAAAATAATTCTTACTATGAGGGTACAATAAATGGAGAAGATAGTGCTAAAGAAATAAAATTAACATTAGATAAAACATCTAAAATCAAATTAACTGGTGATAGTTATATAACTTCGCTTGAAAATGCTGATAGTAAAAATACTAATATTGATTTTAATGGTTATACATTATATGTAAATGGAAAAGCAATTAACTAAGAGACAAAAATACATTAGTAAAGTATTATTGTCTTCTTTTTTTTACTAAAAATCTTTAATGTTTCTTTAATGTTTAGCTATTATTATTTTTTCTGATGAGTATGAAAAGAATTTTTTATTATGACAATTTAAAGGGATTATTAACAATGTTTGTTGTTTTAGGACATACGTTAACAATATGCTCTAATTACTATAATTATGACAGTAGTCTTTTTAAGATATGCTCCTTTTTTATGATTCCTATTTTCTTAATTATTACGGGAATGTTTTCAAGAAGAAGTAAAAAGAAGCCTATTACAAGAGCCAAGAAAATGTTTGTAATTTATGCTTTTGCTCAAATTATAGTTAGTCTTTATTATGCCTATTGTTTAAAAATAATTAGTTCAAGTAAAAGCATCTTTATTCCTAGGTTTACCCTCTGGTATTTATTAACAACCTCTGAATTATATCTTGTAGAATACATACTAAGAAAAAGTTCCTATAAAAAAATGCTTTTGCTTTCAATTTTAATTGCTTTGTTTTCAGGCTTCTTACCATTTGTTAGTAATACATTTTCAATTACAAGAACATTAGCCTTTTTACCATTTTTTGTTATTGGCTACTATCAAGAAGATATAAAATTATTTGCCAAAGTCAAAAAATATAAAAAAATAGCTATTTATCTTGTACTTGTCATTACAATTTGGTTTTTATTTCATCAACACTTCTTTTCCTTTAAAGATACCTATATGAAATATAACTACTATGCTTATGGAACTCCTATGATGTGTTTTTTAAAAAGAATATTGCTCTACATTTTTTCAGTAATTTATAGCGTATTTATTTTTAATATTATGCCTCATAAAAAATTATTTTTTACAAAAGTAGGTGAGTATTCTTTAACAATATATTTAGTTCATGGCATTATATTAAAAACAGTTAAACATTTTAAGTTATTTTTAAATAATGCTTTTCTGGGTACTTTACTTCTTTATGTTAGTACTTTAGCTATTTGTTTAATAATTCATTTTATTATAAAGAAAATTAGATTGTTAGGAGGAAAAAAATTTGACTACAAATGCACTAGATTATCAAAAAAAGAATCTATCTTGTTTCAAGAAACAGCTTAATTATTTATATGATAATAATAAACTTTATCAAAAAAAGATAATAGAAAATGATATAGATTTATCTTCAATTAAAAAAATAACTGATATTACAAAATTACCTTTATTAACAAAAAAAGATTTATTTACAGATTACCCGTATGGATTTTATTCTACAGAGATTAAAAATATCGCCAGATATCACGCAACAAGTGGCACAACTGGAAAGCCTCTTATAGTGGGTTTTACAAAGAAAGACTTAATAACACGGAATAAAATGGTTATTGATATTTGTAAAAGGGCCGGAATAAAGAAGAATGATGTTGTACAAATATGTGTTGGTTATGGTATGTTTACAGGAGCTTTTTCCTTTCATGATGCTTTGGAAGAGTATGGTTGTACTATTATTCCTACTTCTTCAGGAAATACCGAAAAACAGATTTTTTACATGAAAACACTTCATACAACAGTTTTAATAACAAGTCCATCTTATGCTATGCATATATATGAAGTTGCTAAAGAAATGGGCATTGATGTAAAAGATTTGAATATTAGAATATTAAAAGTAGGTAGTGAATTACTAACAGACGAAATGAAAAAAAGACTACAAGAAGCTTATGGAAAAAAAGTAATTATTAATCAAGATTATGGAATGACTGAAACAATGGGGCCAGGTTTAGGAAGTGAATGTAAGTACTGTAATGGTTTACATTTATATACTAAAAATTTTGTTTATGAATTAGTAGACCCTATTACAAAATTGCCAACTGATAAAAATGTTGGCGAACTTGTTATATCAACGCTTCATAATGAATGCTTACCTCTTATAAGATATGCTACAAATGATATAGTTGAAATAGATTATACAAAATGTAAATGTGGAAATAATGCTCCAAGAATTAAAAAAATAATTGGAAGATGTGACGATATGATAAAATGTAAGGGGGTTAAAATATTTCTAAGTCAAGTGGAAGATTTTATTTTAAAACATAAATTTTGTACGTCTAATTATGAGATTATTTTAACAACAGAAAAATATATTGATAAAATGAAAATTGAAATAGAAGCTATCTGTGATTTTAGTGAAAAAGATGAAAAAATTGTAAAACAAGAAAAAAGACTTATCGAGGAATTTAAAAGTACCTTTGGTATTTATGCTAAAATCATATTCGTTCCACCTAATTCGATAAAAAGACAGAATGGTAAAGTAAAAAGAATAAAGGATTTACGAAAACTTTAAAAAATTAAATATGATTTTAAGAAATTCTAGTTTAAATGCTAAAAATATTATATAATTAAGAAAGTTGGAAGTGGTAATTTTGCGAATTTTAGTTGTTGAAGATGAAGAAGCGATTGCTGATATTATCGCAACAAAGCTTCGGTCAGAAAAATATGAAGTTGATACAAGTTTTGATGGTGAAGATGGGCTATATAATGCTTTAACTGATGTTTATGATTTAATCATTCTTGATATTATGCTTCCTAAAATGAATGGAATAGATATATTAAAAGAGCTAAAAGAAAATGATATAAATGCTAAAGTAATCATGCTTACTGCTAAGTCTGGCTTAGATGATAAATTAAAAGGTTTTGATACTGGAGCTAATGATTATGTAACTAAACCATTTCATATTGAAGAATTGATTGCTAGAGTAAATGTTCAATTAAGAACTAAGGGAAATAGTAAAGTAAAAGATATATTAGAGTATAGTGATATAGCACTTAATATTAGAACATCAACTTTAACCTGCAAAAAAACAAATGAGTCAATTAATATTCCCTATAGAGAATTTTTACTACTTGAATATTTTATGAATAATTGTGAACAAATCATATCAAAAGAACAGATTTATGATAAAGTATGGGGAATAGATAATGATTATGAATCAAATAACTTAGAGGCATACTTATCTTTTTTAAGAAAAAAGTTAAAAGTTATTGGTTCTAAAGTAAATATCAAAGCAGTTCGTAATCTAGGTTATAAAATGGAGGGCTAAAGAGATATGGAAAATTTAAAGAAAAAGACCTTTTTTACTATCTTTATTATTATCTCTTTATTTGCTGTTTTCTTTGCTACTTTCTTTAATATCCAAACTTATCATAGAGAATATGCTGGTATATTAAATAATTTAACAAGAATGCGAAATTTAACTTTAGAAAAACCTAATTTTCCCAATAAAGAACCCTTTAATGATGATAGACTTCGTAATCGAAAAGTTATGGATTATGAAGTATATACATTCATTTTAGATGAAAATAACAATATAATTGATAAAATAAGTCATAGTGATAATAACATTAGTAAAAAAATAATGACTCAAGCCCAAAATATTATTGAAAAAAATAATACTAGTAATATTAAGATAGGCTTTTTATATTTAAGAAATTATGCTTATAATTTTGAACAAGGAAAATACTTAACTATTATAGATATAGCTAATACTAAAAAAACTTTACTTGCTAATTTACTTTTTTCTCTTCTGTTAATTATCATAGGAGAAATACTTATTTATATTATTTCTAAGAAAATATCGGAATGGATTACTAAACCAGTAGTAATGAGTTTTAATAGAGAAAAAGAATTTGTGGCAAATGCATCCCATGAATTAAAAACACCACTCGCGGTTATAATGGCAAGTATTGATTGTCTAGAAGTAAATAAGAAAAATGAAAAGTGGATTAATAATTTAAAAAGTGAATCTGATAGAATGAATAATCTAATAACAAAATTACTTGATTTATCTAAATCTGAATATTTAAAAGCCGAAAATTTTAGTAAAAATAATCTTTCCATGATAGTGGAAAAAAGAGCTTTAACATTTGAAAGTTTAGCTTATGAAAAAAATATCACTATAGAAACAAATATTACCGAAAAAATAAATTTTTTATGTCATAAAGAAAGTATTGATGAATTAGTTTCTATCTTGGTAGATAATGCTATTAGTCATGGTAGTGAAAATAGTAAAATTACGGTTGATTTATCTAATAGTAAAAATGAAATAATTCTAAAAGTAGTGAATAAAGGAGAAGCTATTCCTTTAGAAGAATGTGAAAAAATATTTGAAAGATTTTATCGAAATGATAAAAGCCATAACCGTAAGAGTGGAAGATATGGTTTAGGTCTATCGATTGCTAAGAATATTGTCTTGGCTCATCATGGTAATATTAAAGCTTATTCAAAAGATGGTTATACTACCTTTGAAGTTAAATTTAAAACAAGTGAACATTAACGAAAAAAAGTTAATGTTTTTTAATGTTTCTTTAATATTCATAGATTACTATTAATGCATAAGGAAGGTGATATATGCTTAAATAATTAGAAAATTGTAGTAAAAATTTTTAAAAAGGAGAAATAATGGAAATAAAGATTATTGGTAAAAATTCTAGTAATAGAATGAAAATGTTAAAAAATGTGGAAAAAGCATTGGAAGCGAAGGAAAATATTTGTAATATTCAAATTTTAGAAGATGATAAATATAAACAAATTTATCATGTAGCAAATACTCCGGCTCTTTTAATAAATAGTAAAGTAATTAGTGAAGGTAAAATTTTAACAGAAAAAGAAATAAAAAGATGGATGCTTGCTAGTAACTAAAGGAATTTAAGATGAGGTGATAATGAATGTCTAAAGATTTAGAAGACCAAGAAGAAAAAAAGAAAAGTAGCGAAGTGTTAAAGGAAAGTATGAATGTAGAAGATAATAAGAAAGAAAAGAAAAAAACTAAAAATAGTCAAAGATTTGTAATTTTTATATGTATATTTATTTTAGTTATTGCTGTTTTAATTATTGTCTTTTTTAGGATACTTTATCCAAAACTAAATGATTATTTAGAAACTAAGCCTAAAGAAAATATTGAATTAAAATATACAGAAACAACTAATACCAATAATGATGGCATATATATTACAGATGTTTCAGAAGTTGTAGAAAATGTCATGCCATCTATAGTAGCTATTACCAGTAAAACTTTAATCTCATCAGGAAGATTTGGACCAAACTTTTTTGGCGAAGAACAATATTCTGAGGGTGCTGGTTCGGGAATTATTATAAGTAAATCAGACTCAGAACTTATGATTTTAACTAATAATCATGTAGTTGAAGGCGCAAATGAATTAGCTGTTCAATTTATAAATGGAAACAGTTTTGATGCTAAAATTGTTGGTACTTCTGAAAGAAAAGATATTGCAGTTATATCTGTTGCTTTAAATGATATTGATAGTGATACTCTAAATAAAATCAAAATTGCTACGTTAGGAGATTCTAATCAATTGAAAGTAGGTAATGGTATTATTGCTATTGGGAATGCTTTAGGTTATGGACAGTCAGTTACTACCGGAGTAGTAAGTGCTTTAGATAGAGAAGTTTCTATAGATAATTATACAAATAAAATGATTCAATTAGATGCCGCAATTAATGGTGGCAATAGTGGAGGAGCCCTATTAAATAAAAATGGTGAAGTAGTTGGGATAAATTCAGCTAAATATTCATCAAGTGCTATGGATTCTTCAGCTAGTATAGAGGGAATGGGCTTTGCTATTCCAATATCAGATGTTAGTGAACTCATAACAACACTTATGAATGGAGAAGATGATGAGGGTGTAACATTAGGTGTAGAAGGATACATTATAAGTAGTAGTAATAGTCGTTCTTATAATATGCCATCAGGTTTTTATATTTCTAAGATAACTTCTGGAAGTGGGGCTGATAAATCTGATTTAGAAATAGGCAATATTATCACCAAAATTGAAGGTAATGAAGTTACTAATATAAGTGATATACAAGAAGTTTTAAATGATTTAAAAAAAGGAGATAAAGTAAATTTAACGATTAGTTATATAAGTGGTCGTGAATATAAAGAAAAAGATATTACCGTTACTTTATCTTAAAAAAATATTCTTAAATTTTTCTAAAGGGCTGTCTTTGAAATTAACAAATTAATTTCTTGACAGTTTCTTTTTTTTTCTTAATTTAAAAAGCCATAAATTAATAATGAAAATTTCAAAGGTGTCGAATTCGACCTATTTAAAAGTGAAGGTCTTGAAATTAATTTGTTAATATCTAGATAGCTTCTTTTTTTGAAAAAAAATTTTAAATCTTTAATGTTTCTTTAATATTTACTTAATATAATGATATTGTTTAAAGGAGGAATTTGAGTATGTTTATACTAAAAAATGCATGGATTTCAATTAAAAGAAATAAGGGAAGGAATATTTTGATAGGAATAATTATTTTAATCATTGCTTGTGCTTGTACGGTAACACTAGCTATTAAAAATACAGCCGTTGATTTGATAGATTCCTATAAAAGTGCTTATGACAAAGAAGTAACTATTGGCTTTAACAGGGAAAATATGATGAAAGGCTTTGACCCATCTCAAGAAGAAAGTAGAGATGCGGCCAAGGAAAGGTTTGATAACATCGCAAGTTACACAATTAGTGATGTTGAGAAGTTTGCTGATAGTGATTATATCGAAAGTTACTATTATACCTATGGTGTTGGTTTAAATGGTAATTCTATTGAAAAAGCGGAGATTGAGACAAATAATGATATGCCAAATGGCTTTGTTCATGGTGGAAAAGGAAATGTTTCATCAACTGACTTTACTTTAACGGGGTATAGTTCCCAAGATGCAATGAGTGAGTTTATTAGTGGTACTTATACAATGAGTGATATAACTGATAATGCTTGGGATATAGCTTTTGATGGTAATTATGTATTTATTAATGAAGAACTTGCTAGTTATAATAATTTAAAATTAAATGATAAAATAAAACTAGAAGATGAAGATGGAAATGTCTATGAGTTTGAAATTATTGGTATTTTTAAAGAAAATGATGAAGATAATCAAGAGCCAATGTCTATGTTTTCTAATTCAGTAAATACTATAATTACTAATAGTGAGGCGGTTGTTAAGCTTACAGAGGGAAATGAAAACTTAAAAGCTTCTATTTATCCTACTTTTATTATAGATTCTTATGATAATGTAGAAAAACTTCAAGATGAATTTTATGATAAAGGCCTAGATGAAAACTTTATGTTACAATCAAATGAGGAACTTGCGGAAAGTGGCGTTTCTAGTGTAAAAAATATTTCATCATTTTCAACTACTTTCTTAGTTATTACCCTTATTATTGGTGGAATTGTCTTATTTGTAATCAATATGATAAATATTCGTGAAAGAAAATATGAAATTGGTGTTTTAAGAACAATTGGTATTAGTAAATTAAAATTAACGATGCAATTTGTTTTTGAACTTGTTATTGTTTCAGTAGTTGCCCTTACATTAGGAGCAGGAATTGGAGCAGTAAGTTCTAAAGGTGTTAGTAATTCATTACTTAAAAATGAGATAAATAGTAGTAATGAACAGGCAGAAGAGGTAAATAAAAACTTTGGTGGAATGAATCGTGGCGGTGAAAGAGGCGGTATGCATGGTAAAGGTATGCCGGTTGTTCAAGCATATGACTCTATTGATGCTGTAGTAGATATTAAAGTTTTAGTGGAATTACTAAGTATTGGACTTTCACTAGTACTAGTAAGTTCAATTGCTTCAATGGTTAGTATTCAAAGATTTTCACCACTTACTATATTGAAAGAGAGGTCTTAACAATGGCAGATAAGAAAAAGAATAATTATGTATCCAAAGATAATCTTGGAAAGAATGTTTCTAAAAATAAAAATGCTAAAAACAAAGAAGATAAAGAATTAAAGGAAAAAAGAGAAGTCGAAAAGGATACTTCACCAAAAGACATTATTTTAAGTATAAAAAATGCCAGTTACCGCTATAGTGATGCCGAAGAAGATGAGTATGCCTTAAAAAATGTTAGCTTTGACTTTGAAAGTGGTAAACTCTATGCGATAAGAGGGCGAAGTGGTACAGGTAAAACAACACTTTTATCACTTATAAGTGGCCTTGAAAAATGTACTGAAGGGGAAATTATCTTTGATGGAAAAAGTTTAAAAGATATGAATTTAGATAAGTATCGTAATAGTGATATTGGTATAGTTTTTCAAAGTTATAATTTGCTTCCCTTTATGACAGCAAGTGAAAATATAATTCTTTCAATGGACGCTAACGGACTAAAAATAAAAAATAAAAAAGAAAAGGCCATTGAGCTTATGGCAAAAGTAGGCTTAAAAGCAAGTTATGCTAATCGTAAAGTATTAAGACTATCTGGTGGAGAACAACAAAGAGTTGCTATCGCAAGAAGTCTTTCTTATAACCCCAAAATGATAATTGCCGATGAGCCAACGGGAAATCTTGATAAGCAAACAGAAACAGAAATTTTAGAAATATTTAAAAAGTTAGCTCATGAAGAAAATAAGTGTGTTATTATCGTAACTCATTCACAAAATGTTTGTAATACTGTTGATAAAATATATGACTTAAAAAAAGTTAAAGAAATAGATTAATATTTCATAGTATAGTATAGGTTCATAACAGATGTTATGGGCTTTTTAGTCTGTTCCAAAAGTCAATGTTTTGAATGTAAATTAAAAAATCTAAAATAAAGCTTGACTCAGCCCTTAAGGGTAGTGTTATCCTTTAGAAAAGAGGAGATGAAATGTATGTATCAAATAGGTGAATTTTCTTACCTTTGTGAAACGTCAATTAAAACATTAAGGCATTATCATAAGATAGGTCTTTTAAAACCAGTAAAAGTTGATTACTATACAGGATATAGATACTATGATGATAAGCAAGTACAAGAATTTAAGTTAATTAAGGAACTTCAAGAAGCAGGATTATCTTTAGAAAAAATAAAAGAAATAGTGAAAAATTTTGATAAAACAAATATACAAAAACAAATAGTAAAAATAGAAAATGAAAAGAATAAACAGGTACAGATACTAAAAGATTTAATAAAACATAATACAGTTGATGATGAAACATTAAATGTAGAATTTATTCCTAATGAACAAAGATATTTTATAGGACGTTTTCAAAAAGCTAAAAATAGAAATGTAGATATTTCTTTAGAAAAATTTAAAAATCATAATAAAGTATTTATTAGTTATGAAAAAGGTTATAAAGAAGAAGATATATTATGCTTTGTCGGTTTAGAAATTTCTAAGAAAGAAAAAAATTCTCTAACTTCTGAAGATTTAGCTAAAGAAAATTTAGAAATACTTTCTAATGATAGTGATAAAGTAACATCAGTACTTCATACTAAAGTTAATAATTCTTTACTAGAATCTTATCAAGATATAATAAAGTTTGCATCAAAAAATGCTTTTCAAATAAGAGGCGAGTTTTATGAGATAGAAAGTAATGGACAAATTGATATCTATGTAGAAGCTTATGACCTTAAAGTTGAAAATAAAGATGACTTAAAACATCAGAAATATTTAGAAAAAAACCTTAAAAATATTTATCCTAAAGAGTTAGTAGGAACTTGGCAATTACAGGGAGAAATTATAGAATTACCTAATTTTTTTGATAAGAACAATGAGCATTATGTGCCAGATACAGAACTTACTGAAATTACTTTAAATGATGATGGTACTACAAATTTTTCATATATAACTTGGAAAGAAAATTATCTATTAATTAATTATAATAATAAAATAATATATGATAAACTTTTATTAAGTAAAGATAAAAACTACTTAGGAATACTAATTAATTTAGAATATAGTAATTCAAGGCCATATACTTATTACTATAAAAAAATTAAATAAGAAAAAACTATTAGTATTTTCTTAAGTATTTGTGATAACATAATTTATAGGTGATATATGTGCAATTACAAGATACGTTTAAATATTTAGTTGGTGGTTACTATGGAGTTAATTTAATAGATGAATATCCTTTAAAAGTCTATATATTAAAAGATATTGAAAATTATATTAAAGATTTTTTAAAAGATAATCCTATTAATGATTTTGATTATCAAAAAGAAGCTTCTAATATAAAAGATAATATGTCTATAAAGACTAAACTACAAGATGCTTTAATTGTTTTACAAATGATTAATGCTCCTATGGAATTAGTTTTTATAATTAAAAAGCGACTTAAAAGCAAGTAGCATTTAAGGTTCTTAAACATTAAGGAGTGGTGAAAGAAATTTTACTACTTCTTTCTTTTCTAAAAATATTTGTAGATATTAAAATTCTAGCTTTAAGATTAGAAAAATTTCTGAATCCAAAAGCGACTCTTTTAATTAATTTACAAGTATTATTATTTCTTTCCATGATACCATTACTATAAGGTTGTTCTAGAGTGTTTTTTATATATTCTTTAAATTCTCTTAATGTGTTTAAAGAAGTTTCCATATATTTGGATATTCCCTCATATTCATTTTCTATTATTTCATTAAAAAGTGAATAATCTTTTCTCTGTAATGAATATAAAATATTTTGATAAAGATTGTATGTGTTTTTTAGTTCTTCATTTTGATTCAGTATATAATCTACGATGTCTACCTCTGTCATTAAATGCTTAAAACAAATATATTTTTTCCATTTACTACAGTCTAATTCTAATCTAGGTTTTAGTAATAATTTATAATATCTTTTCATTTTTCTATAATTCATTTTATCTTTTTTCATTGCTTGTATTCTTGTCTTATTTAAGCTTTTACTTATTAATTGTACTATATGAAATAAGTCTATTACAATCTTTGCATTCTCAAAAACTTCCTTTACTAAAGTAATATATGGTTTATACATGTCCATCACTACAAACTTTACTTTATCTCTTGTTTCTTTTAAATAGTATCTAAAATATTTTATTAGATTTTCTAATTTCCTATCTAATACTAAGTCTATTGTTTTTCCAGTCTTTGCATCGCAAAAATTAAATGCCATTGTCCTTTTCATAGCTGTAAATTCATCAATACAAATTGCTTCTGGTAAATATTTTTTATATAGTGTTTCATTGTCATATACTTTATTGAGTTCTCTTTGAACTGTGACATTACTAACATTATGATTTTTAGCTATAAAGGTATGTGGCAATATATCTTTTGAATAATAGATTATAGAGTGTTTTGTATTATTACTAATTCTACATCTATAGTCAACCTCTTTTGTGACAGCCGTCATTCGTTTGTTACAATTTTTACATAAATATTTTTGTTTTTTTAACTCTAAATAACTATCTAATTCAGATATTTTTGGTATTTTTACTAAACAAGTTTTTGATCCATATTTTATAATTGTACCATTATTTATACAGCCACAACATGGGCAATATTCAAATTCATTTTTCAAATATCCCTTTATAATCAAACTTCTTTTATTTTTAATATTTCTTTCTTGACAAAAATTTTCATCAAAAATTAAATTAGAGTCTTTCATATTTAGTAATTTTAGTATAGAATTATTTATAGACATTAACAACACCCTTTATTTTGTTTATTTTTCTTATTAACTACATTATAACAGGTTTGTGTTGTAATGTCTTTTTTTTTGTATTTGTATTTTTTCCTTTGTAAACTTTTTTGGTAATAATTAAAAAATTTAAAAGGAATATTTTTAATATAAATACAAAAACGTTATAATTTTTGTGCATAATATCCCTAAGGTAACATTTAGTTTTTTTAACTATCCTGACTTTTTTATTTATTTTTCAAAGAACTATTTTCTATCAGGTGGATTTTAATTTTC
>CANQIL010000039.1 GCA_947624045.1 uncultured Bacilli bacterium | reverse complement strand
GAAAAAGCCTTATTTTATAAGACTTTAGACAATTATTAAATTGTTACGAACTGATATTTAGATTTCCCCCTGAAGAGGAAGCGAAAGCTTTCTCATTTTTGTGTATTACTAAGTTTTATAAGGTTTTATAGAAATAAACTCAAAACTTTGAATTAATTTTTAGGTAATATTTAGGTAATAAATTTTAAACGAAAAATGTTAAACTTTTATTAAATTGATACAAGAATTATTATTTATTTGTTATAATATATCATACGAGGAGATGAATTATGATAGACAAATCATTTCAAGAAGTAGCAAATAGTATTAAAAATGCAATAACTAACACACAGTTTGAAATTATGAGTGATGCAAATAAAAAGTTGGTTAATTTATATTATAATATTGGTAAAACTTTAGAAGAAAATAGTAATTGGGGAAATAAATTTATTGATAACGTTGCAATAGAGTTAAAAATATCTTTTCCTAATTTAAAAGGGTTTTCGGTTCGTAATTTAAAATATATGAAATCTTTTTATAATGAATATAAGGATGATAATGATGAATTTGTGCAACTGGTTGCACAATTACCTTGGAAACATAATATTACTTTAATGCAAAAAGTTAAAGATAAGGGAATACGTAAATGGTATATGCATAAATGTCTTGAAGAAGGATGGTCAGATAGTATTTTAATTTATCAAATAGATACGAATTTATATAATAGGCAAGAAAAAGCAATTAAGCATAATAACTTTAGTATGACTTTAAAAAAGAATAGTGATCTTGCAAGTAATATAATGAAAGAACCTTATGTTTTTGATTTGATTGAATTAACAGAAGACTATAAAGAAAAAGAACTAGAAAATAAAATGTTAGAAAAACTAAAAAATGTATTATTAGAATTAGGTTCAGGTTTTTCATTTGTTGGTAATCAATATAAGATAACTATTGATAATCAAGATTTTTATATTGATTTACTTTTTTACCATATAAAATTAAAAAATTAAAATGCTATATAGCAGTAGAACTTAAGGCAACAGAATTTAAAACAGAATTTGCCAGTAAAATGGGATTTTATTTAACAGCACTTGATGAAGAAGTGAAAGATGAAACTGATAATCCTTCAATTGGACTAATACTATGCCAAAATAAAAGTAATAAAATAGTGGATTATACTTTAAAATTTATAAACAAGCCAGTAGGTGTAAGCGAATATAAAATATTTGATAAATTATCAAAAGAAATACAAAATAAATTACCAAATTCAAATGATATAAGTAGCCATTTGGATATTATGGAGTAAAAAATGAGTGCGACGGTTCGGTCATAATTATATAGTTGGAGACAAACCAACCTAACAAACGTGGCTATATGCTGATAACTTTGTATCTTGCTTTGAAAAGGAAGAAGATGCCAAAATGTTTTATCAAGGAATTAGTGGAACGTTTAGCAAAATTTGGACTAGAAGTGGAAAAAAAATTAAGCAAGAATTAAGTAAGAATTAAGCAAGATATATTGAATTTAAATATGAATAATAGTATAACAAATATACAAGAATTTGAGGTGAATATAGTGAAAAATTACAAACCACCATTTATAATAACGAGTAAAATAGTTGACTATATTTCTAGCATTATGGAAAAAATAGGAAAATTAGATAACTATACTAATTTTAATAAAATGTCAGCATTAAGAAAAAATAATAGAATTCGTTCAATTTAATTTCTGGCAAAACAGTTATTGGACCACAAAAAGAAATTCAAGAAGTTAAAAATGCATATAAGGCTTATGAAATGATAAATGATGTAAATCCATATTCTATTAAAGACTTAAAAAAAATACATGAAACTATGACATATTTAATCGTAAATAAGCCTGGAGAATTTAGAAAAGGTAATGAAGGAGTGTTTGATGAAAATGGTAACTGCATTCATATGTGTCCTCCACCAGAACAAGTAGATACATTAATGAATCAATTGTTTGATTGGATGAAAAAAAGAAAAAATGACATACATCCATTAATATTATCATCCATTTTTCATTATGAATTTGTATTTATTCATCCTTTTGAAGACGGAAATGGTAGAACGGCTAGGTTATGGCAAAATATTATTCTTTCTAATTGAAAAGAAATATTTGAATATTTACCTATAGAATCAGAATTAAAGAAATATCAAGATGGATATTACAAGGCGGGTTTAAAAAATTTTTCGGGGTAAAATACAAAATACATGGTACAATGGTCATATGAGAGAACTCCTTTACTTTCTATACTAAATAAAGTATAACATGAGTTCTCTCAATTTTTATTATAAATTCCGAAACATTTTTACACTATCAGTTGTTTGAAGTGTTTGACAAACCAATTGAAAAGTTATATACTTTAGTTGTATTTTGACGAGGAAGTTATCTAAGTAGTTATTTGAAACTCTTAAAAGGAAATTGTAGCCATCGACTGAAAGCTACATTAGAAAGGCAAATAATGAATTTCAATAATGGAGTCAAAACGTGTAAGAGCGTTAATCTCTAAGAGGTAGTAGAAATACTATAAAAAAAGGTGGTACCACGAGCAATTCGTCCTTTAGGAAGTTTTGTTCGTTTTTTTTAGCCACATTATAAATTAATAGGAAGGAAATAGTTATGAAAGAAAAATTAGAAGAAATTAAAAGTAAAGGTTTAAAAAAAATAACAGAAGCAAAAAGTATTTCTGAACTTGAAGAAGTAAAAAAAGAATTAACTGGTAAAAAAAGTGAATTATCAGAAGTTTTAAAATTAATGAGTAGCCTATCTTCTGAAGAAAAAAAGACAATCGGTATGCTTACTACGGAAATTAGAAAAAGTTTTGATGAAGAAATACAACGAAAATCAGATATGCTTATTTCATCAATGAGTGTTTTAGATGAACCTATAGATTTAACAATACCAGGTAAAAAAATAAATGAAGGAGCTCTTCATCCTATTACACAGATGAAGTATGATTTAAATGATGCCTTTTTATCATTAGGTTTTGAAGTATACAGTGAAGATGACATTAGTAGTGAAAAATATGCTTTTGATAATTTGAATTTTGCTAAAGACCATCCAGCTAGAGAATCAATGGATACTTATTGGATAGAGGGAACTGAAGACAAAACAGGTGCAGAAAGGTTATGCCTAAGACCTCATTTGACAGGTGGTTCTGTAAGATATTTAATGAAACATGGAGCACCAGCCAGATTTGTTTATCCAGGAGAAGCCTATAGAAATGAAACTACTGATGCTAGACATGAAAGAGCTTTCGTACAATATGAAGCTTTAATTGTTGATAAAGACATCTCTTTTTCATCAGGCATGGTTATGATTCAAACTATTTTAGAAAAAGTATTTGGTAGAAAAATAAATACGAGAATGCGTGAAGGTTTCTTCCCATTTACAGAGCCAGGATATGAAATCGATATGGAATGTTTAGTATGTGGTGGCAAAGGTTGCAAAGTATGTAATCATAATGGTTGGATTGAAGTTATGCCAGGTGGAGTAATTCATCCAAACGTCTTAAAATCAGCTGGACTAAATCCTGAAGAATGGACAGGTTTTTATATCAATATAGGCTTAGACAGATTAGTAATGATGCGATATGGTGTAGATGATGTAAGACTATTCCATAGTGCCGATTTAAGATTTTTAAAACAATTTAAGTAGAGAGGATAGATAATATGAGAGTATCATTAAATTTAATAAAAAAGTATGTTGATTTACCTAAAGATTTAACTGATAAACAAATAGCCTATGATATGACACTTCGTACCGTTGAAGTAGAAAATGTAGAAGATGCTGCTTTAAAATATCATGACATTGTAGTTGGTAAAATATTAGAAGTAAAGAAGCATCCTAATGCTGATAGATTAAAACTATGTATAACGGATATTGGAGAAGATGAGCCAGTTCAAATCGTTTGTGGTGGTTCAAATCTTTATGATGGTGAATATGTTGTTGTATCTAAGCCAGGTGCCGAAGTCGTATGGCATGGTGAAGGTCAACCAGTTAAAGTAGAAAAAACTAAAATGAGGGGCGAAGTTTCTTATGGAATGATTTGTGCAGCCTCTGAAGTTTATTTGACTGACTTTTTTAAAGCAGAAAATGAAACAGAAATAGTAGATTTAAAAGGTATTGATTGTAAACCAGGCGATAAAATTTCTGATATTATTGATATGAATGATACTATATTAGAAATTGATAATAAGTCTTTATCAAATAGACCTGACTTATGGGGCCATTATGGAATAGCTAGAGAATTATCCGCAATCTATAACGTTCCACTAAAAGAATTACCTGTTTATGAAATAGACAAAAACTTACCTAAATATAATGTTGAAATAAAAGAAAAAGATAAATGTAATAGATATGTTGGCGTAGAAATAGATGGCATTTTTGAAAAAGAATCTCCAATGTGGATGAAATCATTACTATCAAAAACTGGCCAAAGACCTATAAATGCTATTGTTGATATAACGAATTATGTTATGATGGCTGTAGGTCAACCCCTTCATGCTTTTGATAAAACTCATGTTAATGGTGAAAAAATAATAGTAAGAAATGCTAAAGAAAATGAAGAATTATTATTACTTGACAATAACACCATAAAGCTTACTAAAGATGATTTAGTTATTTGTGATGAAAATGACGCTATGGCTCTAGCTGGTATTAGGGGAGGCAAAAAAGATTCTATTTTACCTGATACGAAAGGTATAGTATTAGAAGTTGCTAACTTCACAGCATCCACAATTAGAAAAACAGGTAAGCGCTTTGCTGAAAAAACAGATTCATCTATTAGATATGAAAAAGGAATAGATACTGGGAGGGTTGACCAAGGCTTAAATTTAGCTTTGCAATTAATTAAAGAAATATTCCCTGATAGTAAAATTATTAAATATGCCGATAATTATGTAAGTGAAACAAAAAGAAATGAAATTAAAGTTAGTAAAGAATTCTTAGATAGAAGATTAGGAAAGGAAATACCAAAAGAACAAATAGCTCAAATATTATCATCTTTAGGCTATGAATATACTTATAAAAATGAAGAGTATAATATATTAGTTCCAACATGGAGGTCAACTGGTGATGTAACAATTAAAGATGATGTAATGGGTGATATTGCTAGAATACTTTCATTTAATAGTTTTGAAGCAAAGCCAATTAGTATAACACTAGAGCATGCTATCAAACAAAATAGTATTTCACTTGATCGAAAAATAAGAGAATATTTATCATTCCGATGTGGCTTTTATGAGATTTATACTTATCCTTGGATAGACGAAAAGTATATTAAAGCTGCTAAAATAGATGTGGCTGACTCTTTAAAACTCGCAACTCCACCAGCACCTGAATTAGCTTATCTAAGAAGTTCTTTAATACCAGGAATGTTAGAATCTATTTCTAAAAATTTAAGATATTATGATGAATTTAAATTATATGAAGTAAAACAAGTTTATAAAAAAGGTGATTATAGACCATCATCAAATGATGAAATATTACCAGTTCAAGCTAATTATTTAACTGGCTGTATTGTAGGTAAAAATGCTAAAGAAATTTTCTATGAAGCTAAAGGTGTCCTTGAAAATATGGCAAGATTTTGTCATATGCAAGATATTAAACTAGAGCAATTGACAAAGCCTAGTTGGGCAGATATAAATGCTTATTTAAATATAACTTTAAATGATGAAGTTATTGGTTCTTTAGGTTTATTATCTGTTCAAGTTATGAATGAATCAAAAATAAAAAGAACTAATGTAGCTATGTATGAAATAAATATGGATAAACTAATTCCTAATGATTCAAGAACTAATAAATATGAAAGACTTCCAGAATTACCATTAGTAGAAAAAGACTTATCAATTATTGTTGATGAAGATACTAAATGGCACAACATAGAAGAAAGTATTAAATCTTTAGTTAAAGAAATAGAGTTTGTTGATGAATATAAAGGTAATCAAATACCAGAAAAGAAAAAATCTGTTACTTTAAAAGTTAGAATGATTAATGAAGGTACGACAATGACTTCTGAACAGATAAATGAAAAAATGAAAAATATATTAAAAGTATTAAATAAAAAATGTGGAGCTACTCTTCGCGAAGAATAAAATAATAAAATGACACTTTAATTTTAATGATTATCGTGTCATTTTTATTTTTACATATTAAAATTTTTATTAATTACTATCCTTTAAATAATCATCAAAGGCCTCACCATTCTTCGTACCAGTAATATGAAAACCAGCAAAATGATTATTTTTATCATAAAAGATTTCTATATCATCAAACTCAGTATCTAAAGGATAACATATCGTACTTTCATTACCTTCATAATCTATAATAGGTGAGTATTTTATGCATTTTTGAAAATCGGTTATTACATAATCACATTTACATTTATTATAAATTTTCTGTGCTGGCATTTCGTAAATTTCAGCTGTTGTTTCTTTATTATTTACTTTGATAATTTTATTAATTAAATTAATAATACCATTATTAGTAGTAGCATTAACAGTAAATGTACCAATAGTTATAATTAGAATGATACCTAATGCTATATAAAAATGTTTAAGTTTCTTACATCTATTTTTTCTTTCTTCTTTAAAATTATAATAACCAATTTTATTATTTGTCTTACTTCTTATACTTTCTACATCAACATTTTTCATTATCAATGACCTCCTTTAATTTTTTTCTTAATCTAAATAAACTCATTTTAACTGCACTTAAAGATTTATTTTTCATTTTAGCTATTTCTTTTAATTTATACCCATCTATATAATATAAATTAAAAATTTCTTTTTCATCTTGCTTTAATTTACTTAACATATTATCTAAATCAAGACTACTTTCTAAATTAATATCTTCACCAACAAGTCCATCATCATATTCTAAAAAATTTTTATTTGCTTTTATTTTCTTATATGCCACATTCTTAGCGATTTTTCCTAAATAAGCTTTTAGATTAGTTTCTATATTATCTTGATATTTCCATAATAGGAAAAAAGTATCTGATACTATTTCTTCTTTATCCTGATAAGTTAATGCTTTTCCAACGATATTATCAATAATTTTATAAACATAATTACTATAAGTATCAATAATTTCATTTATATTAATTTTTTGCTTATTTATAGTATCACTTCCTTTTTCAATGGATTCATAAATAAAGATACGTACTTTTCCAAAAAGGTCACATTTATTATAAAATTTTTGTTAAACTAATTAAAGTTCTTATTTTGACTAAATAATTTTGGTATAGTATAATGAAATCAGAGTTATGAACTATTAGAATGAGAAAGCATATAAAGAATAGGTGATATTCATGAATGAGGAAATTTTGAAATTACAAGAAATGATAAATGAATCTAATAATATTGTCTTTTTTGGCGGAGCAGGTGTTTCAACGGATAGTGGGATTAAAGATTTTCGAAGTAAAGATGGCCTTTATAGCAAAAAAGCTAAATATGCTCCTGAATATATGCTTAGTAAAGATTGCTTTTTTAATCATACTGATGATTTTTATGATTACTATAAAGCTAATTTAAATTGTCTTGATATTGAGCCAAATATTACGCATAAATATTTAACTAAGTTAGAAAATAGTGGTAAATTAAAAGCTATTATAACGCAAAATATTGATGGCTTGCATTCTAAAGCTAAAAGTAAAAATGTTTTAGAGTTACATGGAACTATTTATAAAAATCATTGCCTTGATTGTAAAAAGACTTTTTCAGCCGAATATGTTTTTAATAGTAAAGGTATTCCTCGGTGTAATGAGTGTAATGGTATTATAAAACCTGATGTAGTTTTGTATGGTGAAGCATTAAATGATTGCTTTACAGATTCATTTAAGTATATTGACCAAGCAGATATGTTAATTGTAGCAGGTACTTCTTTAACAGTTGAACCGGCTAGTAGTTTAGTTAATTATTTTAATGGAAAATATTTAGTGATTATAAATAAAACAAAAACGCCTTACGATTATAAAGCTTCTTTAGTTATTAATGATTCATTGAAAAATGTTTTCAGTAAATTAGATGTATAAAAAATAAAACCTCTTTTTTTGAGGTTTTTCTTATCCTATAGTAGTTGGAGCTAGAAATTTAAATAAAGGTATATTTCTTAAAATACCATAAAAGATAAATAAGCCTATTAAGAAATACCAAAGACCTGGTTCTAATCTTTTACTTAGCTTTTTTTTAGATAGTAAATCTCCAAGTAAATATAATAAATAAATAGGTATAACTATAAATAATAAAGGATTAAAACGAAAGGCTTGATAAAATTTCCCATTTAATAAGCTTTTTAACATTCTAGTTGAACCACATCCAGGACAATATAACTTAGTTATAAAGTGAATGGGACATTTTAAATGAAAATTAAAATGTTCTCCTAATACTAAATAAACAATCACTAAAAAAGTAATAAGTAAAAAGGTAATTACTTTCTTTTTCATATTAAATAATATTATTATCGGTATTAATATTATTGTTATTATCAGTATCAATTGTATTATTAGGTGTATTAGTAGGACCAGACATTTTATCACTTATTATATTTAAGTCATTTTGAATTAAACAATAATTAACAATACCTAAACCCAAAAATTGAAGTATTATATAAAGAATAGAATTATCATCAGCCATAAGACCATATTTGCTTTTAGCTTGAACTAAAGCTTTACCCATTAAATAAGCCCAGTAATAACCATAAATACCACAAGTTATTAAGGTAAATAGAAAAGCTTTTCCACCTGATAATCTGTTATCTCCACTCACTATTCTAGTATCATCAGTAATATTAATAAACCAAACAATTCCATAAATACCACAAGTTACAATTGTTAAAATGATATTAGTTACAATACTTTTCTTCGTAATCATAAATAAACTCCTTTCACAAAAAATGATATCATATATTTAGCTAAATTCCTATTATTTTTTATTTTTATCTTAAATAATACGTAAAATTAAAGTATTACAAATCTAACAGTACTTTTACAAATTTCTTTCTACTTCTTCTTTGCTGTCTTTCTAACTCAGCTCTTTGTTTATTTGACAAAGGAACATTTCCTTTAAGATGACTATAATTTAAATTTTTTATTTGAAGAGACTTAGTTGGGTATATTTCTTCTAAAGATAAATCATTTCTTAGTAAAAAATGTTTTGATAATTTAAAAGTTAAGTAAGTTTCTAAATTATTAGCTTTAGAGATTTTATCATTTAACTTATTAATATTATATATAGTAGGTGTTATTAGGCGAATGATATCTTCTTTTTTTATATTTCCATATTCATCTAATTGTATGTCAAGCTCTGATATTATATCCTTAATAGATACATAATCTTTATTTCCTATTTTTTCTATGATATTTAATAGTTGTAATATTTTATTTCTTAAAATAGCAGTATATTTTTTAAAGTATTCTAATGTATCGGGCTCATATCGATATCTTCCTGCACTTAGTAAGTCTGAAAATCTTTGGGCATCAGCTTCCAAATCTTCTTTTGTCCATTCAATAATATTTTTATTTATTATTGTTTTAGGATTTTCAATTCTTCTTTTTAACTCGGAATTTTCCTTTTCAAATACTTTTTCTAAATATTCAGTTATTTCTTCCTTAGTAACAATAACTTGTTTATTATTAACTTCTTCTTTAATATTAGCTAATTTACTTCCCAATATATCTTCTAAAATTAAAATAATATATTTAGAATCAACGTATTTATCATCTAACTTTTCAAAATAGGAATCAATATTTACTTCTTTCATCCAAAAACCTCCCATTCATTTTAACCTATTATATCACACTATTTGGTATATAAATTCAAAAATTACTTCATAATAATTTTAGGAGGATATTTATGAATGAGAATATAGAACTATATAAACATATTAGTAAAGATTGTGATATGGGTAGATTTACAATTGAAAAATTACTAGAAGATTTAAAAGAAAAAGATAATAAAATAAAAAAAGTAGTTGAAGATATTTTGAAAGGTTATGAGAAGTTTTTTCAAGAATCTAAAAAATATTTAAAAAAGCATGATAGCGATGTTTCAACCAATACTTCTATGAGTAAAATGGGTGCTAGTATGGGTATTAAAAAAGAAGTAAGAAGTGACAACAGTGATAGTAGTATTGCGCAAATGATGATTGAGGGTATTTCTATGGGAAGTATTGATATGGAAAAGAAAATTAAAACTTATGAAAAAGAAGTAGATAAAAAACAACTTAACTTTGCTAAAGAGTTTTATAAATTTCAAGAAGAAAGTATAACTAACTTAAAAGCTTTTTTATAAAAATTAATTAACGTAAAGTAATCTAAGAAAATTGTTAAAATGTTTAACTTTTCTTTTTTTTTTATTTATAATTCTTTATAGAGGTAGTGTATTATGGGTCGAAAGATTTGGCAATTTATTAAAGGAAGTATTTTTGTATTATCAGCTATTTTTATAGGACTAATTATTTCTATGGTAATTATTATTGGTAAAGAAGAAAATACATTAAGTGAAGAATTAATTGAATTTTATAATAAAGATTTAAGTACAGATAACTATAAAATTAGCATTAAAACTAAAGGAGATTATGCTTATGTAGAAAAGACAGTTAAACAGTTTTATAAAGATTTATCAGATAATATTAAAGAACTTGACTATAACTTAAATGATACTAACTTTGTATCAGTTTTATCAGTTAATCAATTACAAAAAAATAGACCAGATTATACTTATAATCATAAAATTATAAAAGATACTAAGAGTAAAATAAATAAAGCCATTGATAATATTAACAATTTATGTGATGAAGAATATATAAAGAAGTTGTTTGATAAAAGCAAAGTACCAGATGAATTAGAAGAGCATTTTTATAATTTATTTCTAGAATATGTTTATGATGAAGAAAATGCTATTATGTTAGAGAATACTAAAAAAGAAGTGATGACTTTATCTAAACAAATAAATGAATTATTAGATAAGCTTGATGAAATATTAGTATTTTTAAATAAAAATGATGATACTTTAGTAATTAATAAAGATTCAATTAGTTTTGAAGATGAAGATGTGCAAGAAGAATATCAAAAGCTTTACATTGATATAATAAAAATAGGAATATTTAATATGACTACTGATACTGAAGAAAAAGACAAATTATAAGTCTTTTTTTAAACGCCAAGATTCTTAGCACTAAAAATATTTACTTGTAAAAAATATTTGCTAGAATAGAATATATCATTTTTATAAAATGTTTTAAGAAAGGAGGTATTTTATGGATCTGGGTAGAAAAATAGCTAAAATAAGAAAGGATAATAAAATGTCTCAAGAAGAGTTTGCAGAGATTTTTAATGTATCAAGACAAACTATTTCTAGTTGGGAAAATACTAAAAGTTATCCAGATATAGAAACACTTGTAAAACTAAGTGATAAGTTTAATATTTCTTTAGACATTTTATTAAAAGGTGATAATACATTGATAAAAAAGTATGATGAAGATGTAAAGAAAGGTAAAAAATATCGAAACATTTTAATTATTATAGGAAGTATTTGTTTAATATTTATGATAACTTTTGGTAGTTACTTTACTATTTATAAGTATAAAGAAAAAGTTCTTATGAATAAGTTTACTTATGCTTTAAAGAAAAATAATTTTAAAAAGAATAAAGAAGGATATTATTCTAAAAAAGATGGAGAAATAGTTTTTAGTGTTCCTAATCAGAAAATGCCTAATCTTTTAGATTTTAGTTTGCATTTTCATAATATGGCTATTTATTTAGATATTTATTATGAAGATAATAGTCATTTAGAAGCTAAATGGAATGATTATGATGATTATAATTTTTCTTTAGAAAAAGATAATATGATAATTGGTTCTTCGGCTAGTATAAAAGATAAAAATGATACTTTTAAATTAAGTAAAGAGCTAAATATTAGTGAAGAAGAATTAAAAGATATTATAAAAAAGGGTAATAAACTATATAAAGAATTTTATATGTAGTATTAAAGGATGATAATTTTTTGAAGTTATCATCTTTTAATATTTTACAAAGTAAACCATAAATCTACATATTTTTACTATTCCTAGTTGTATAATTTTTATATATACTAGTTTAGTAACATTTTAGTACTATAAAGGATTTGAAGATTATGGATAGTAGAAAAACAAAATATATAATTATAGCTTGCCTTTGTTTAATAGTAGTAGGTCTATCAATAGGATATGCTTTATTATCAACAAGATTAAATATTACAGGTACCGCCAAAGTTCCAGCTAATGAATGGGACGTAATATTTTTAGAAGATGAAATACAAACTACTAAGACAGGAATGGCTAAGTGTGATAAAGGTACAATTGAGGGAACTAGTATTTCTGGAATGAGTGTAGAATTTACTAAGCCAGGAGATTCTTGTACTTTTAGTATACCAGTAAAAAATAACGGTAATATTTCAGCTAAATTAGTAGATGTAACCGGAAAAAGTTCTAATTTAACTTTTTTAGGTGAGGGAAGTACTGCACGAAGTGATGAAAATTTATTAAAAAGTAATGTAGTGTATGAAGTTAATTATGGAGCTACTCAAATAAATGGAAATACTGTCTTTTCAAATATAGAATTATTAAAGGCAGGAGCACAAAAAACAATAACTTTAAAAGTAACTTTTAAACATAGTGCTGATGATATTCCAAAAAATCCAGTTAAGTTAGGAGGACTAGATAGAGGCTTTATCTTTGAAAGTTTATCTGAAGAAGAAAGTGAACAACAAAATGGCTCAAGTTTAGATAACATACCAAATAAACCAGAATTAAATGGTGAAATGATACCAGTCTATTATGAAAAAGGAACTGATAAAACAGGTACTTGGAAAAAAGCTGATATAAATAACGTAAACAATAATTGGTATGACTATTCTAATCAGAAATGGGCTAATGCTGTAACAGTAGTAGCAATTGGTAATAAGACAAGAGATTATTATAAAAATGCAGATGTTGGAACACCTATAGATATGGATGATATAAATACAATGTGGGTCTGGATACCAAGATATTCATATACAATAAAAAGTGAAGATGGAGGAACTAATTACTTTGGTAAAGCCAGTTTTGGAAATGAAAAACCAACTCAAGCTTTACCAGGCGAAATAGATGTCAAGTTTATATCTAAAGTAACTGAAACAGGAACAGCTCAATATACAGGAGATACACCAACCAGTTGGAGAACAAATGAAGCTTTTGACTTTGGAGGGGAAAAGAAAAGTGGCATCTGGGTAGCAAAATTTGAAATGACAGGTAACTTATCAACTGATGCACAAGCTTGTACTAATACAAATTGTGATGTAAGTAATGTAACAGTAAAACCAAGTCTTCCTTCGCTAAGAAATCAAACAGTAAGTAGTTTTTTCTTCATGTCAAGAAGTATGCAGCTTAATAATGCCAATCCTTATGGATTTGATGCAGATAGTGGTGACTTACATATGATGAAAAACGATGAGTGGGGAGCAGTTGCCTATCTTTCTCAAAGTAAATATGGAAAATATGGAAATAGTGATTATAATGGACCCAATAAAGAAATCTATCAAAATAAATCAAGCGGATATATAACAGGAAATAGTAATGGAACACCATCTCAAGAAAATACAAATAATCCACAATATGCATATAATGATATGACTAATTTAGGTAATGGAAAGGGTCAAGCCGGACCAGGAGCAAGTACAACAGGAAACGTCACAGGAATATATGATATGGCAGGAGGAGCCAATGAATATGTAATGGGTGTATTAGAATATGACGAACAAGAAGTGTTTGAACATGATGGAGAAATAGCAACAGGATTATCATATTTTAAAGGGTTAAGTAGTAGTGGAAGTTCAACAGGAAGTTATAAGTTGCCAAATGAGAAGTATTATAACAAATATAAAAGTGCCAGCCCAACATTATATAGTTTTCCAGATGTAAATCTAGATTTAGCTTGTAATGGAGAAAAATGTTATGGACACGCTTTAGGTGAGACTTATGGGGCAAGTAGTGGAAATTATGGTTGGTACGATGATTATGCCGGCTTTGTCTACCGCAGTTTTCCTTGGTTCAGGCGCGGCGGCAACTGCTACTATACGAGTGCAGGAGTGTTCTACGCGGACAGCAGCGATGGTGTTTCCTACAGCAGCTACTCGTGCCGTCTAGCTTTCGCGCCATAGATCGTAAACAAAGACCTTATATAATTAACTGTGTAAATTACAAAACACAGTTTTTTATATGGAGGTAAAAATGAAAGAAAATATTGAAG
>CANQIL010000038.1 GCA_947624045.1 uncultured Bacilli bacterium | reverse complement strand
GAAAATAAATTCTAGTCAGATTCCGAAACTAAATTCTAGTTGAAAGAAAACTAGAATTTAGTTTAAAAATTTACGTTTTTTTTACAAATTTTTGATTTTTTATTGCAACTTATTCAAATATATGCTATTATTAAATAGCACGGACCCTTAGCTCAGTTGGTTAGAGCATCCGGCTCATAACCGGGCGGTCACTGGTTCGAGTCCAGTAGGGTCCACCATTTATTATGCGAGTATGGCGGAATTGGCAGACGCGCTAGACTTAGGATCTAGTGTCTTAGACGTGCAGGTTCAACTCCTGTTACTCGCACCAGATTGATACCGAACTCGGACTATTATAGTTCGAGTTTTAAAATGTTCAAATTTATGGTACTCTATTTATAGATTGAAATTGATATATTGTCAATTTAGAAAACACACTTGCATATTGTCATAGATAATATACTATAAAAAATATTAATAAAAGATATGTGCTAGAAGGGAGAGAAACTATGAGTATTGATACAATAAAAAATAATTTAACAAGTATTATCAATAAAAAAATAAAAAATTATTCTAGTATTATTATAGATTCTTTTGTTGAATTTTATGGTGAAAAATATAGATCAATTATATCAGATAGATTTAATAATATAAGTTATTTGTATTATATAACTGATTTAGATATTTTTTATATTGTGAAGGAATTACCAAAGAAAACTAATGGGGAATATAAAAATATAATCTTTACTATACCATACATTATATATCTGGTTCAAAATAAATTTTACAATCAGAAAGTAACACCCCATAATTTTTATAAATTAGGCCTAAATAAAATTATAGGATCATCTAGTAATGCTTTATTTTCTGAAAGCCTAATCCAATATTCAATTGCATTAGCACTTCGCAATGATAATGAAAATCCTTATGAAATTAATATACCTATGAATAATGATATTAAACGAGTTATTGCCTTACCAATTTTTGCATCTGATGATAAAAGTTTCTTTCACGAGTTAAATCACGCAATATGTTCACAAATGATATTTAGAAATAAAAAGCCAATAATTAAGAGTGGATTAGAGTATGAAGATAAGGATAAATTGTATATATATGAAATTATAAACGATAAAATATCACTAGAGATTTATAATATATTTAAGAAAAAATGTCATGATAGAATCTTGGATTTTGATATTTTAAACGAAGAATTAACTAGTGTATATGGAAATTATCATTATTCGATTGATTCGTTTTATGAACACTATAAAGAAAAATTAAAATTATCAAGCATTGATGATATTCCGTTTCAAATAGTAGAAAAAGAAGCAAAACAACAATTTGAAGATTTATCTAGTATAGTAGAAAATAAGAAATAAAATAAAAAATAATTTGTTGTACTCCTTCCATCAGGGCACCATTGACGAATCTGTTCGAACTTTTTTCGGACTTTAATATAATTAATAAGGAATAGAGGAATTTTGTTTATGAAAAATTATGAGGACTATAAATTAGAATTTGCCACTAAGGATGACATAGAGTTATTAATATCCTATAAATTAGCAACTATTTTAGATTATGCTAAAAACTTACCTAAAGGAGAAATTGAGAAAATAACTAATTATGTTAAAACTACTGTTCCTACCCAAATTGAAGATTATGAGATTATTATGATAAACAACAAAAAAATTGGATGTTTATTATTAGAAAAATATAATGATGGTATTTTAATAAATGAATTATATATAGATAAGAATTATAGAAAAAAAGGAATAGGTACAAATATATTAAATAATATATTAAATAATAATTCTAAAGTCTATTTATGGGTTTATAAAGAAAATACACTTGCTTTAAATCTATACAAAAAATTAGGATTTAAAATAGAAGAATCAACTGAAACTAGATATTTTATGAAATATAATAAAAGTTGTAAATAACTTCTTCATTCGCACCAGATAGATATTAAACTCGGACTTTTATAGTTCGAGTTTTAATATTTTAATTTATATATAATTTTTCTAGATTGCAATTGATATATTTGTTAATCTAGAAAATATACTTGCATGTTGACAAATATGAAAATAACAAAAATAACAAATTGTTTTGAACTATTATCAAATAGTGATATAATAAGTGATAAAAATTATAGGAAGTGATTCTATGTATGAGTATTTTTCAGAATTAGAGACATTAAGTAATTTTAAAACTTATTTACTTAGAGAAACTTTTGATAAAAATCAGGACTGTTCTATAAGAGAGATACCTTTTTCTACTGAACTTTTAAAACAATTAGAAACCTTATTTCCAAAATTAAATAAGATAGATAAATTGATAATTGCTCTTGATGAGAATCTCTTTTCAAAGACACCTAATTATAATTTGTTTTCCCATGGATCCTTATTAAACTATGGACATTTTTTTCAAAAGAGAGATGAAACATATTATCAAACACATTACGACCTAAAAGAAAATATAAAATTAACATCTTGGGATTTATATTTATTATTAAATGAGATGCTTTTATATATGCCTTTTCTAACTAGTTTTTATCCCGATTATCAAGACTTTTTCTTAAATACCCAAAAAGAAATACAAAAGATTTTAGTTACATTGAATTTAAAATCAACAATCAAAAATTCACCTAAAAGTAATGGAAAAGTACTTATTTGGCCAAATGCTTGGTACATAACTCCGAGTGGCTATTTATATAATACTGGATTTGGTCATACACATGGTAATTTAAAATATCAGCTTAATATGATAATGTATGAATCCTTAAAACAAAATAAGAAAGTGCCTAATATAAATAATAACCAACATATTAATGATATATTAAAACGAGGCTATATTACTTATAGTGAATTTGAACATTACTCACATTTAATGTATAAACTTCCTACCATTATCACTCCTGAAGTAGAACATGACAGAGAATGCTATAAAAATATGTTAAAAATGTCTAAAGAAAAAATAGAAAACTTAATACATTCTTCTAAAATAAAATGGCCTCACCAAGAAAGAAGTTATCAAAAAAATCTTATCACATTAATCATTGGCCATTTAGCCGCAGAATCCTCGTTATATTCATCATTTAGTAGAATAAATGAATCGTGTCATAAAAAAGAAATAATTGAAAAACTTCAAACTTTAACGGCTAATGATATTTCAGATGTGTTTGTAAGATTTTGTGGTTTTCATAAAATTGAATCAACAATTGATCATACGATAACAACAAGTTCATTAAATGGAATAGTAGAATTTTCTGAATATTTGAAAAAAGGGTGGAATTTACACATTGTTCCTAAGATTATATATGATAAATATAACGATGAATTATCACAGTTAGATTTTAATTCCTATTTTGTAAACAAGCATTTAGATAAAGACCTAGCCAAATATGAAGGAAAGGGAAAGATTTTAATAAAGAATTAAGAATATTACCAATATACTTAAAATTGTTACTCCTTTCTTTGGACATAGTTTGATGAGACAGACTTTTCACTTAATTTGATTAATTCAAATTTCAAAAAATTTAAATATATACTCTAATTTTTATTTTGAATTGTTATTTATATTAATTTAGAATAATCTTTCATATTAGCAAATTCAATATTATAATATCTATAGGAGGAAAAGATATGATAGACTTACATTCACATACTACTTATTCAGATGGTAGTTATAATGTTTTAGAATTATTAACTGAAGCTCAAAAAAATAAACTGAGTTTAATATCAATCACTGACCATAATACGATACAAGCTCACTTTGAACTTTTAAATCCTAACATAAGAAATAAATTTAAAGGCGAAATAATAACAGGCATTGAAATAACGACAACTTATAAAGGTGAAACAATAGAGATATTAGGCTATGGTTTTAATATAGAAACAATGCAACAATTTCTAGATGATAATGTTTTAACTTTTGAAGAAAAGCAATTAAAAGAGTATGAATTGATAAAAACACAATATAAAAAAATAGGAGTCGTTTTTGATGAGAAAAATATTCAATTTAATCCAAAAGTAGAATCTTGCAGAATAGCTTTTGCATGTGAGATAAAAAAGTATCCTCAAAACTACAATTTTTTCTTAAAACAAGAATCAATTATAACTAACACTGGCTTTACTAGAAATGAAGTGTATAATCCTAAAAGTCCATTATACGTTGATGAGTCATCTTTGTTCCCTAGTTTAGAAAGAACAATAGAAATGATACACGAATCAGGAGGCTTAGCCTTTTTAGCACATACTTTTGCTTATTCATCTAATATATCAAACGATTTAATAAATATAATAAATAATTATGATTTAGATGGTCTAGAATGCTTTTATACTACTTTTACCGATGAACAAACAAATTATTTAACTAATATATGTAAAGAAAAAAATATGTATATAAGTGGTGGAAGTGATTTTCATGGTTCCAGAAAAGAAAATCACAATTTAGGAACTGGTCGAGGAAATCTCCAGATAGATGAAAATGTAGTAAGCAATTGGATTACAAATTATATTCCTAATTTTATACAAAACAAATCTTTAATAAAAAAAGATTTTATTAGCGAATAAAAAAATTATATAAGAGGTGATTTTGTGGCAATATATGTACTTATTGGTGGGGGAGATGTTGGTAGAGGTAATACTATCTATGAAACAAAAGAAATTGATGAAGCCGTAGTAAAACTAGCTAAAAAAGATAATCCTAATTTTTTATTTATCGGTCTAGCTAGTTCTTTTTCCGACTCTTATTATGATACTATGAAAAAGATTTATACTGCACTTGGTTGTACTTGTCAGTACTTAAAAAAGAAAAATATTATTAATAATCCTGATATAGTAAAAGAAAAAATTACTAAGGCCGACATTATTTATTTTTGTGGTGGTGACACTCTTAAATTAATTACCGATTTAAATACTTACAATATAGTTGAATTATTAAAAGAAAAAATAAAAACCGAAGTAGTACTAGTCGGTATGTCTGCGGGAGCTATTTGCATGGCTAAAAGTGGCTTTTCGGACTGTAAAAAGGTATATGATGAAACAGCTAATTATGAATTTATAAATGGCTTAAATTTTTTAGATATTAATATCTGTCCTCATTATGAAAATAGAAAAGATGAGTTAAAAGCGTATTTACAAAACGACAAAAGACAAGTCTATGCCTTAGAAAACAATACAGCTTTAGTAGTAGCTAATAACGAAATAACTTATCTCAAGTCAAAAGAAAAAGCAGCTATTTATAACTGCTACTACAAAGATAATAACTATATTGAAGAAAAATTATTCTAAACTAATTCTGAGTAAACTTCCGTATTAAAATCATGCTCAGTTTTTTCTATTTCTAAAAGTTTAGCTGTATCTATCATAAAGAAATTATGTTCTAAAACATCCGCTTCTAAATTAGTAATAACTGGGTCATCCCAAGTTAAATCCAAATTATACCACTTATCATTTAAAAAAACAGCATTCCAAATATGATTATCACTTGATACCCGGTAATTCTTAACACCAAGCTTTTCTAAAAATAACTGCATCGCATCCGTATATCCACCACAAATACCATATCCCTGTAATAAAGGACCATAAGCTATATTAGACTCATAATTTTCAATATCTCTATCACTTCTATCAGAATCATACTTAGTATTATTAATTATATAATCATGAATTATTTTAATATTGTCTAGTACTGATAAATTACTATTAATTAAACTAGGAGTTAGACTATCAATTTTTTCATTTATTTGAGCAATTTGTTCTTCCGTATAATTTCTAGTCAAACTAATAGTTACTCTTCCCATTGAATCATATTTCGTCTCAATATTGTTAAAGCTATTAAAAGGATGAACAAAATTATTTAAATCCGATAAAACATCTTGATTATTAGCTAAAGACCGCACATCTTCAATACAACTGGTATATTCCTTAGGACAATAGAAAGTAAACTCACTTTTACCCGCATTAATAAAAGTATAATAAATATTTAATAAATCATTCATAGAGTTTGGTGTAAAATTATCTGTCTGTTTTACGTAATTAAAATCATAATCTCGATAATATTCATTCTTAGTATCTAAAACCGTCACATTATTCGGATACAAATAGCCATCAATAAACTTTAAAATAGGCTCACGGTAATTAATAGTAAGACCTAAAATAATCATGAGAATTCCTAAAGTAATTATTTTCTTCATTGTTGCCTCCTAGTTTTACTATAGTTATTTTATAATATTTTCCTTTATAAGTAAAGAAAGAAAAAAGTCAACCTAAAAACTTGACTTCTTATTCCATATTATTTTTCATTTTAGTTAATCTTGATTTTAAACGAGCAGCTTTATTTTTATGAACTAAACCACTTGCGGCAGCTTTATCAATTCTTTGTACGGCAATATTTAAACTATTACTTACTGCTTCCTTATCCTTGTTTTTTACATCTTTTTCAACTTTCTTAATAGCTGTTTTCATACTAGAATATACTAAAGTATTAACATCAGCTTTCTTAGCATTTGAACGCATACGTTTCTTAGCACTTTTAATATTTGGCATTTTTTCACCTCACTTTTTGTAAACAAGTTAATTTTACCAAAAAATCACAAAAAAAGCAAATAATTTTTACTATTTTAGCAAATATTATTTATAGGTGATAAAAATGCATGCCGTAAATTTAGATAAATATTCCTTACGAACAGATTTAATTATTGATAAAAAGGATTTTTCACAATTAGTAACCAAGAAATATAAAGAAGATGAAATCAGTGTAACAAGAAGTAGTTCTAGTAATGGTAAGAAAAATTATGTTACGATTAACTTTTTAGATGTAACGGATAAAGATAATTATCAGAAAGTAGAAAATGTTTTCATTCGAGAACTAAAAAGATTCATAAAGCCCTTAAACTTAAAAGAAAAAGACTCTGTTTTAGTAATAGGTCTAGGTAATGAGAAAATAACTCCTGATTCACTTGGCCCTCTTACTATTGATAATATCTTAGTCACAAAATATCTTTTTAATATAGGTGATGTTGAAAAAGGTTATCAAAATGTTTGTTCATTTAAACCAAGTGTAACAGGAACTACGGGTATTGAAACTATTAAAATGTTAAAAACACTAGCTAAAGTAAGTGATGCCAAATGCTTAATTATTATTGATGCTCTTGCTGCTTCTTCCCTTGAGCGCGTTAATAAAACAATTCAAATTACCGATACAGGAATTCATCCCGGTAGTGGAGTTAAAAATAATCGAGGAGAAGTTAGTAAAAAGACTCTAAATATTCCGGTTATCGCTATAGGTATTCCAACCATTGTTGATGCTAAGACAATTGTCATTGATACTATTATGAAATTAAATAGTTATTTTGAAGAAAAAAACGTCAATATTCTAGGTAACGTTCAAGACTTAGAAAAAGATGATTTTAAACTACTTCTTGATGAAGTCCTAACTGATGAAGCTTTAATGGTAACACCAAAAGAAGTAGACTTTGTCATGGAAAAATTAAGTCTTCTACTAGGTAATGGTATAAATAAAACTTTACATAAGAACTTTTTTACGACAAAATAAGTTCTTTTCATTTGCTACAGTAATAGTGGTGAGTATTATGAGTAGGTTTATATCTAAAAAAGAAAAGCACAAAAAGAAAAAAAGATATTTTTTAATGATAATGTTTTTAATAGGACTGATTTTCTCTTTTAAATATTTAGATAGAAAACTAGAAAAAATAGATGATAAAGAGTTTGTCGAGATACTCCTTAACGAAGCTAACTTTAAACAAGATAATATTTTAAAAGACTTTTTTCATAATTTTTTAGAAAAGACTAAAAAACCTACTGAGTATGTTTTCTCAGAATATCAAGAGCCTAAAACCATTGAAAAAGTTTCTAAAGAAGTAGAGAATAAACCACTTATCTATATTTATAATTCACATCAAACGGAAGAATATGCTCCAAGTAATTTTGTTGAGTTTAGTATCAATCCTACTGTTATGATGGCTGATTATATTTTAGAAGATGTCTTTACTAAAAACAATTTTCCAACTATTGTTGAAGAACGTAAAATAAAAGATGTCTTAAACGCTAATAGTTGGAATTATAATTATTGTTATGCCGCTTCTAGAAATTTTATGGAAGATGTCTACTTAAATAATCCTACTTTAAAATACTTTATCGATGTTCATCGTGATAGTTTAACCAAAGATAGAACAACGGTAACTATTAATGATAAAAGTTATGCTAAAGTACTTTTCTTAATAGGTCTTGAAAATGCTTCCTTTTCTGAGAATCTACAATTTACGGAAAAAATTAATAATAAACTAGATGAGATGTACCCCAATTTATCAAAAGGTATTTTACAAAAAGGTGGAGCCGGAGTTAATGGTATTTATAACCAAGACTTTTCTAAGTATACTATCTTAATTGAAATAGGGGGTATGGAAAATACACCTACTGAGGTCTTAAATTCTACTTTAGCCTTCGCCAATGCCTTTTTGGAGGTGATTAAAACTGAAGAAGGGTAAGAATATTTGTCTTTTCCTAGGCAGTATCACAATAATTTTATTTTTAGCACTCTACTTTGGAAGTATTTCTGGCTATTATAAAACAACAACAACCAACAAAGCCACTCTAACTGATGAAGCTCTTAAAAAATTTGAAGAAGATGTCAAAGACGGTAAGCCTATAATTGCTAAAAACTATTTAGAAGAAGAAAAAGACTATAACAACAAAGCTTCTGTTATAGGTATGAAAGTATCCAAAATAATTGAAAAAATCTTTAATAAAGGTATGAATGCTATTTTTAGTGAAATAGATAAAGCTGTTCGAGGTTAATTTTCAAAGATTTACAACATATTATAAATTATAAGGAGTTGTTTATGAATAGAAAAACCTCAATTATAATTTTAACCTTTAATAATTTAGACTTTACTAAGAAGTGTCTTGCTAGTATTAAAAAATACACCCCTAAAGATACTTATGAATTAATTATTATTGATAATAATTCTAAAGATAAAACAAAAGACTATCTAAAAAAATTATCTAATGTAAAAGTTATCTTTAATAAAGAAAATTTAGGCTTTCCTAAAGCCTGTAATCAAGGTATAAAAATAGCTAATAAAAATAATGATATCTTGCTTTTAAATAATGATACCATTGTAACAACAAACTGGCTTACTAATTTAAAAACATGTCTTTATAGTTCTAAAAAAATTGGAGCTGTAGGACCCGTTTGTAATCAAACAGAAAATAATCAAAAAGTAGACTTTACTTATGATGATATTGTCTCTATGCAAAAGTTAGCTAAAAAGAATAATATTTCTGATAGTACTAAGTGGGAAGAAAAAACTTTTCTAATTGGTTATTGTCTTTTAATTAAAAGAAAGGTTATAAATAAGTTAAAAAGATTAGATGAAAAGTATTCTCCAGGTTATGTTGAAGATAATGACTTTTGCTTACGTATCTTAAATGCTAATTATCGACTTATGCTTTGTCATGATACTTTTATTCATCATAATTTAGGCACATCTTTTCGGAAAGACTTAACTTCATTTTATAAAATTCTAAATAAAAATAGAGAATACTTCTTTAAAAAGTGGCACTTTGTAACATTTGCCTTTGATGATAGTAAAGATGCTTCAATTTCTTTATTAGAAGATGGCAAAAAGCTACTTGATTTACGTAGTGGTATCGGCGTTAATGCTTTAAGTTTAAAGTATCGTTTTAAGAATATGGAAATAGAAGGAGTAGAGGAGGATAAGAGTAAGCAAAAATTTTCTAAAAAATTTATTAAGACTTATAGCTCACTAAAAAAAGCTAAGCTTAACTATTACGACTATATTTTAATTGGCAATTATTTAGAAACTGTCCCTAATATAGATAACTTTTTAAAAGAAGTAAGAAAGCATCTTAAAAGTACCGGTTTTTTAATAGGGGAGTTTTCTAATACTAGCAGTATTCAAAATATAAATCAACTCTTACAAGGAAACAATATTTATGAAAACAAAAACTGTTTCACACCTAAAAGCCTACAAGAGATTCTAAAAAATACTTTTACAGTTACTTATTATTTTAAATGGTATCAAGCCCTTACTGAAGAAGAGCAAGACTTATATGAAAAAATAAAAGATAAAGGTCTTTATTTAGATTATGTTTATTATACTTTTAAAGCCAAGAAGAACTAAAAAACTTCCCTAATCTAGTGGAAGTTTTATTGATATAGCTCTTGTTTTAAAGCTTCTAAGTTATCATTCATAATTGTTAAATAATTCTTTTTTTCACTTCTCTCTTCATCAGAAATATTATCAAGTTTAGAAAACTCCAAAGTCTTAACTTCTGGATACTTACTCATAAGTACTTGAGCTTTACTACCAATCTCTTGTCCCTTAAAAGTAATAATATAACTAATCGTTTTATTCTTAATTAAATTATCAACATCACTTATCGTTTTCTCCGAAGCATTATCATCAAGACAAATAACTTCAAGTCCAAACTTTTCTAAATACTTCAAAGCATCTGTTGCGACAACTACTGTCTTATTAGAAGTATTCTCAACGTCAACTCGGTAATTAGCATCTAACTCTGACAAAGCTAGTTTCAACTCTTCATAAGAATCATCTATTTCTTTTTTCAAGTAATTATTAGTAATATATTCTTCTAATCCTAAACGCACATTTTGAGCCATCATTAATAATGACGATGGATTAAGCCACAACTCTTCAGGTGAATAGTTAGTTTCCAAAACATAAGCTGTATCAATTATTTTTAAATTCGGATTTATCTCTAATAAATCCAAAGCTAAATTTCTTTCTTTTTCAATTAGTCCATTATAAATAAACAAATCTTTATTCGCAACATCATTTTTCTGCTTTTTACTTATCTTATACTCATCAATAGCAACGCCATCAGGATAAATAGAACTAATCATAGCATGCTTATCATACAACATCTTAGTAATATACTCATTCGGATAATTCGTCACAACAATATCAATATTTTCCATATCATCATTAGAACAACCACTTGCTAAAAACAAGCTTAGTATTAATAAAATAACAATTTTCCCTATATTCTTTTTCATAAGTTCTCCTTCCTTGGTACTGGGTCATAGCCACTTATCCCCAATGGGTTGCATTTAACTATTCGTTTGAGTGCTAAAAACGTTCCTTTTAAAGCGCCATATTCATTTATAGCTTCTTTAGCATAATTAGAACAAGTTGGTATGCATCGGCAACAACTATGCCAAGGACCAGGTATTTTCTGATATATGTTGATTAATGAAATCAAGACTTTCTTCATATCCTCACCACATTTATTTTACTATTTTTTTAATTTATTTACAAGATAATCTTTCTTTTTCAAAAAAAAATATATATAATTGTGTTGGTGGTAAGTAAAATGGAAGATTTATTTAAAAAATTAAAAATTAAACCAAAAGATATATCTTTATATGAAACAGCTTTTTCACACAGTTCTTATGCTAATGAGCACAAAGTAAAAAGTGATTATGAACGTTTAGAATTTTTAGGTGATGCTGTCTTAGATTTAGTAGTTGCTGATTACTTATATAAGCATCATAAAGAAAGTGAAGGGGAAATGACTAAAGTAAGAGCTTCTTTTGTTTGTGAAAATGCTAATTTTGAATACGCTAGTAGTTTAGGCTTACAAAAATATATTAAAGTAGGCCATGGGGAGCAGGCTCCTAATCTTAACTACAAAAAAACTATTGTTGCGGATATTTTTGAGTCTTTACTAGGAGCTATTTATCTTGACTTAGGTTATGCAACCGCAAGACGTGTTGTTTTAGACACCATTGTTCCCTACATTGAAGACCCAACTGTTGTTTTCTTTAATGATTATAAAAGTGCCTTACAAGAAGTTGTTCAAACTGACCAAAAGAGTCTTAACTATGAAATAGTAAAAGAAGAAGGCCCTGCTCATGAGAAAACTTTCACGTGTGAAGTAACCCTTGATGATATAATTTATGGAGTAGGTGTTGGCTCTTCTAAAAAGGAAGCAGAACAAGAAGCTGCCAAGGAAGCTCTTACTAAATTGGCAAGATAGGTTTGTTTTTTCTAGAGAAATATGCTATAATTATGAAGTCTTGGCGAACTATATAATAAAAAGAAAGGAGAAATGTTTTTTGAGTAAAATTAAAATTTTTGCCTTAGGCGGTTTAAACGAAAATGGTAAAAATATGTATGTTGTCAATGTTGATGAAGAAATTTTTGTTTTTGATGCCGGTTTAAAATACGATAATGATTCTAACTTAGGAATTGATTATATTATTCCTAATTTTGATTATTTAATTAAGAATAGAAAAAAAATTAAAGGTATATTTTTAACGCACGGTCATGAAAGTAATGTTGGAGCTATTCCGGATATTTTAGAAACTCTAACTGATATTCCTGTTTATGGAACTAAATTAACTTTAGAAATTGTTAAAAGAGATTTATCAAATGAAGTATTAAGTAAAGCTAAGTTAAAAGAAATAAGACCTCATTCTAAAATAGAATTTGGTAAAAATGTTATTTTCCCAATTAGTGTTACCCATTCTATTCCTGATGCCGTTTGTTATGTTCTTTATACTGAAGATGGCGCCATTGTTTATACAGGAGATTTTGTCTTTGATTCTACAATGATGGGTTCCTATAAAACCGATATTGGTAAATTAGCATACGTTGGTAAACAAGGGGTTTTATGTTTATTATGTGAATCTTTCTATGCTGATAAAATAGGACATACTAGTCCTAATAATCGTGTTAGTGATTTTATAAGAGAAGTACTTCATAAAAACGAAAATAGAATTATTGCGACTATCTTCCCAGCTCATTTTTATCGTATTCAAGAAATCTTTAATGAAGTAGGAAAGACCAAAAGAAAAATCGTTATAATGGGTAAATTATTACAAGAAATGATAAATAAAGCTATTGAAGAAGGCTACTTAACAATAAATCGTAATATCATAGGTACGCTTTCTGATTTAGAGGCTAAAGACACAGTCGTTTTAATTTCTGATGAAAAAGAAAAGCCTTTTGCTAACTTAGAAAGAATTATTAAAGGTTTTGATAAATTTATAACTATCAAAGAAACAGATACTATTTTTATAACTGAGCCTAGTTATGCTGGTATTGAAAAAAGAATGGCTTTAATTATGGATGAAATTTCTATGCTTGGGGCCAATGCCGTTAGCTTATCAAGTAAAAAACACTTGTTACATCATGCTTCTAGAGAAGATTTAATGCTTATGATTAATCTTATGAATCCCAAATATTATTTTCCTGTCAAGGGTGAGTATCGTCAACAATATGCTAATGCAGAAATTGCTGAAGAACTTGGTATTCCTAAAGAGAATATTATTTTAAAACTTAATGGTGATGTTTTAGAACTAGTAAAAGGAAATAATACTAATTCTCTAGAACATATCCCTGTTGATGAAATTTTAATCGATGGTAAAAGCCAAGGCGATATAGGTGAGTTAGTTTTAAAAGATAGAGAAATGCTTGGTGAAAATGGTATTGTTATTATTAGTTGTACTTTAGATAAAGAAACAAAGAAAATAGTAGGTGGCCCAGAAATTTTAACAAGAGGCTTTATCTATGTTAAAGAAAGCCAAGACTTATTAGAAGAAACAAAAGAAATATCTAAAGAAGTTATTGCCAGCAATATTGAATATAAATTCAAAAAAGTTGATTATGCTAAAATAAAAAATGATGTAAGAGAAGCTTTAGGTAAATTCTTCTATAATGAAACAGCTTCTAAACCAATGATAATTACGGTTATCCAAGAGGTCTAAGTGAAAAAGCCAGTTTTGTCTATTTTGATTACATTATTTGTAGTAGTAATTATCTTTATAGTTGTAATAACAAGGATTGATTTTAATCATTTGCTTTGTACATATACTTCTAAAGTAGATAATCTAACTATTAAAGCAACGCATAGTATTTCTATTAAAGATAAGTATGTTACTACTTTAATTACTAAAGAAGTATTAAGCTCTAGTGATTACGATATTCTTTATAATTATAAAAGCTTATTAGAAGATAAATATTCTAAATATCAAGATATTAAGTATTATGATAATAAAATGACTATTTCTAATAATGAGCTAATTATAACTACTAAAATAGATTATCAAAAAATAGATGTTACTAAATTAATAGAGATAGATAAAAATAATAAACAATTATTTACAAATAACAAAGTTTACTACAAAGATTTAAAAAAGCAGTATGAGCAATTAGGAGCTATTTGTAAATATAAAAAATAATCTTCATTTTAATACAAAATATGTTAAAATGAAGTATATGTCCCCGTAGCATAAAGGAAAATGCCATCGTCTCCTAAGGCAAAGGTCAAAATTAAAATAAAAGCTCACAAACCCTTTATTTTAAAGGTAGGATAGAAATTGAAAAAT
>CANQIL010000037.1 GCA_947624045.1 uncultured Bacilli bacterium | reverse complement strand
TAAATTTAAAAAAAATTGTTGGAAAGAATCGACCACTTTACAAAAAGAAAAATTTCCGAATGTAAAGCAAAAGTAAAAGGACTGTCAAGAAATTAATTCGTTAATTTCCAGACAGCCCCTTTTCATTTTATAATATCTACTTCTTTTATAATTTTATAATTATAACTTTCTAATACTTGTAACTTGTCTTTAGGAACTTCTACTAAATATTTAACGTCTTCTAAGAATTCTTTTTGTAAAATAGTCATATCTTTTAAAAGATTAACTATTTTATTTTGCTCATTATAAGGAAAAATTAATTCAACTAAATAGCCCTTTACTAATTCCTTTAACGAAGCTTTATCTAAAGCTAACTTTACCCCTTTAGCATAAGCTCTAACTAAGCCACCTGCTCCTAACTTAATTCCCCCAAAATATCTAACTGTAATTGCTAAAATATTGTTTACATCTTCCTTCTGTAAAACACCTAGCATCGGCATACCTGCTGTATTACTAGGCTCATTATCATCAGATGCTTTTTCCATATCCCTAAATCTATATCCGTAGCAATAATGATTAGCTTTAGGGTATAAACTTCTTACATCAACTAAATACTTTTTTATATCATCTAAATTCTTTATAGGATATAAAATCGTTATAAACCTGGAATTTTTAATAATAATTTCATTAGTATAAACTTTATCAATACTCTTCAAAGTAACCACCTATAAATATTATACATAAACTTGTAGAATATTAAAAGAATTAGTGATATAATCTATTTAGGAGAATTAGGAGGATACTTATATGTTTAAAAAGAAAAAAGATAATGAAGTAGACTTAAATAGTTTAAATAGTATATTACAAACAGGAAGTAGACTTATTAATATAGGCTATATTATGGCAATTATTGCTCTAGTATTACTAGGTACATATCTTATTAAAGAATGGATGATTCTAGGTTTCTTTAAAGAATTACTTATAGTAATATCACCTATATTTATAGGTTTTGTAATAGCTTGGATATTTGACCCAGCTGTTACTTATTTACAAGAGAAAAAAATACCGCGAGTCTTAGCTTGTATCATCATATATCTAATCTTACTTGGAGCCATAGTTTTATTCTTATGGTTAGTAATACCAACATTTTTAAATCAAATAAAAGACTTTGTTGGTACTATTCCAGATATATTAAGTGATATAGGAGCCTTTATTGAAAATATTTTTGATAATATGAGTTCTAATACTGCATTGAGACTAACAGATGTTAAAAAACAAATCTATGAAACAATTGAAGAGTTTGGTGTTGGCCTAACTACTGATTTACCTGAATATATTTTTGGCTTTATCAAAGGCTTATTTAGTGGTGGTATGACTATTGTCTTAGGTTTAATGATAGGCTTTTATATGTTATTTGATTTTAATAAAATTAATGAAAGTATTTTTAAATTACTACCTCAAAAATGGCATAGTGGTTATAATGACCTAACGAAAAGAATAAATACATCACTACGTAATTATATCCAAGGTGTTTTCTTAGTAATGCTTTTAGTCTTTATAACACAAAGTATTGGTTTAACGATAGCTGGCTTAGAAGCTCCTATGATTTTTGCTCTGTTCTGTGCCATTACTGATATAATTCCATACTTTGGACCATATATCGGAGCAATACCGGCTATTATTGTAGGCTTTACTATGTCGCCAATTACCGGAATTTGTTGTCTAATATCAATTGTCGTTGTTCAATTACTAGAAAACAATTTCTATCAACCATTAATTATGGGTCATACTATGAAATTACACCCTGTAACTATTATGGTTGGACTCTTGATTTTTCAACATTTCTTTGGTATTATAGGAATGGTTGTCGCAACACCTGTAATAGCTTGCTTAAAAGTAATAGCTGTCTTTATCAACGAAAAGTTAAATATAATGGATAAAGTAGTTGATAAGAACTTAAAAAAAGAAAAATTAATTGAAGAATAAAGCAATGAATAAAGATGAGTACTAAAAAATTTATTTTTAGAGAGTTAATGGTTGGTGTAAATTAATAATAAATTTTTAGGAAGCTACTTTAGGAGCTTTATCGGGAAATACCGTTATAAAAATTAAGACCAATTAGGATGGTACCGGGCACATTATGTCCTCCTATTATCTGGTCTTTTATTTGTATTTGAAGGAGAAAAGAATGAAAATATTTGTTATTGGTGGAAAAGCTAGATGTGGTAAAAGTACATTTGGAGAATACTTAAAAGAAGAATTAAAAGAGTATGGTTATAAGCCTTGTGTAATGCATATTACAGAGCCTTTGTATACTTATGCTAAAATTTATTTTTCCTGGGATGGAACAGATAAAACCAAACCCCGAGAGTTTTTACAGAAAATGGGTATTGAAATTATTAAAGAAAAGCTAGGTAAAAAAGATTTCTTATTAAATAGACTTTATGAAGATATTGAAATACTAAGTAATTTCTTTGATACCTTTATAATTACTGATGCTAGACTTATTGATGAATTTAAAAGTCTTAAAAATAAATATCCTAATGTTACAACTATAAAACTAATAAGAGAAAACTATAATGATGATTTAAAAGATGAAGAAAAAAAGCATATTACGGAAACAGAAATTGAAGTCTTTAATGACTTTGATTATATAATTGAAAATAAATCTTTAACATCACTACAAGAAGAAGCTAAAAGAATTGTTAGAGAACAAGAACGAGGTGAAATAATATGAAAAACTTAATTGCGGTTGTAGGTATGAGTGGTAGTGGTAAGAGTATTGCGACTGATTATTTAGAACAAAAAGGCTTTACTAAAATTTATTTTGGTGGTGTTGTCTTAGATGAATTAAAAAAAGCCAATATGGAAATTACTCCCGATAATGAAAAATATATGCGTGAAAAATTACGCAAAGACTATGGTATGGCCGCTATGGCTGTAGTCTTACTTCCCAAAATAAAAGAAAGCTACTCAAAAAATGATACTGTTCTAGATGGCTTATATTCATGGGATGAGTATCTTGTCTTAAAAAAAGAATTTGGTGATGATTTAAAAATGATTGCGGTTGTGAACGATAAAAAAATTCGTTACGATAGAGTTTCTAGAAGAGAGATTCGTCCCTTTAACAATGAAGAAATTGTTAAAAGGGATACATCAGAAATAGAGAACTTAGCTAAAGGTGGTTCAATTGCTTATGCTGATTATTTTATTTTTAACAATGGCACTATCGAAGAATACACAAATAGATTAGAAACAATCTTGCAAGATATTAGAGGTGAAGTACAATGAAATATATGACTCATAACGACATAAGAAATATGTGGTTTGACTTTTTTACCAAAAAAGGGCACAAGATTTATGAAAGTGCTTCCTTAGTTCCTATTAACGATGATAGTTTATTATGGATAAATGCGGGAGTTACTCCTTTAAAAAAATATTTTGATGGTACCGAAGTACCTACCTCTAGAAGAATAGTAAATATCCAAAAATGTATAAGAACTAATGATATTGAAAATGTTGGTATTACTAAAAGACATCAAACTTTCTTTGAAATGATGGGTAATTTTTCCGTAGGAGATTACTTTAAAGAAGAAGCTATTACTTATGCTTTTGAACTTTTAACTAGTGATGAGTATTTTGCTATTTCAAAAGATTTATTATATGTAACAGTTTATGAAGATGATGAAGTTGCGAAAGAAAAATGGCAAGAAGTTGGCATGTTACCTGAACATATTATTCCATTAAAGGGCAATTTTTGGGAAATAGGCGAGGGTCCATGTGGACCAGATAGTGAAATCTTTTTTGATAGAGGCGAAAAGTATGATTTAGACCATACCGCTTTAGAAAAATTTAAAAAGGATGAAGACCAAGAACGTTATGTAGAAATTTGGAATAATGTTTTTAGTCAATATAATTCTAAGGCCGGTCAAAAAAGAAGTGAATATCAAGAACTACCAAGTAAAAATATTGATACCGGCGCAGGTCTAGAAAGATGGTGTTGTATTTTTCAAGATGTTGACTCTAACTTTGAAACAGACTTATTTGTACCTATTATAAAGCATATTGAAGAGTTAGCTAAATTTGAATATGTCGGTCAAAAAGAATTTAAAATAATAGCTGACCATATAAGAGCCATTACTTTTGCTTTAGCTGATGGGGCTTGTTTTGAAAATATGGGTCGTGGTTATGTTTTAAGAAGATTATTACGTCGTAGTGTTCGTTTTGGTAGACAAATCGGCTTAGAATGTCCTTTTATGTATAAGATAGTTAGTGATGTTATTGATGTCATGAAAGATGCTTATCCTTACTTAGTTGAAAAACGTCCATTAGTAGAAGCTTTAGTCTTAGAAGAAGAAAAGCTATTCCTAAAAACACTAGAAGCCGGAGAGAGAAAATTAAAAGAATTAGTAAATGAATCAAATGATGGCTTTATAAGTGGTGAAGATGCTTTTAAATTATATGATACTTATGGTTTTCCTTTTGAACTTACCGTTGAATATTTAACTGAACTTGGTTATAAAGTTGATAAAAATGAGTTTGATAAATATATGGAAGCTCAAAGAGAATTAGCTAAGAAAAATGCTAAAAATAAAACCCAAATGGCTAGTCAGAAAAAAGTTTTATTAGACTTTACTGACCCATCTGTCTTTGTTTATGGTATTTATCGCTTAAAAAGTAAAGTTTTAGCTATTTTCTCGAAAGATAGTAGAGTAAAAGCAATTGACCATGATACTTATATTGCTATTGATAGAACTTGCTTTTATGCTGAATCAGGTGGTCAAGTTAGTGATACTGGCATGATTATAGGTAAAAACTTTAAAGCTCGAGTCGTTGATGTTTTCAAAGGACCTAATAATCAACATATCCATAAAGTACGCTTACTTGATGGTGTAATTAGAGAAAATGATGACTGCGAACTTATCGTCGATAAAGAACGTCGTGTTAAAATAGAAGCTAATCACTCAACTGTTCATATTTTACAGTATGCTCTTCAACAAGTAATATCACCAACTATTAAACAAGCTGGTAGCTATGTTGATGATGAAAAGTTACGTTTTGACTTTACTTATTCTGGTAAGATTACTGATGATGAAGTTATTGCCGTTGAAAAATTTGCCAACGACTACATAAGTCAAAATATCATCGTTTCTACTGAAATTATGCCTCTAGATAAAGCAAAAGCTCTAGGCGCTATGGCCCTTTTTAGTGAAAAGTATGGCCAAACTGTTCGTGTTGTAAAAATTGGAAAATCCATTGAATTATGTGGTGGAACGCATGCAAGTAACACTAAAGATATTAAGAAAATGGCTATTGTTAATTGTGAATCTAAAGGAAGTAATGTCTATCGTATTGAAGCTGTTACTAATACTAAAATAGAAAATGCTTTGTTTGAAGCCATAAAGCCTTATAATGATGAAATGGTTAAGCTTCTTCTTAAATCTAAAGAAATAATTGATAATGCAAAAGATGAAGGTATTAAATTAACTTTTGATGTTGATATAAACAATGATAAGCCTTTATCTTACAAAGATATTATCTTTAATCGTAATGAACTACAATATGTAAGTAGTGAAGTACGTAATTTAGAAAAACAATATTTTGATTTAAGAGAAAAGAAAACACTAAATAATCTTGATGTGTATCGTCAAAATATTAAAGATTATAATGGTACTAAAGGTTTAATTATGGAAGTTAATAATATTGATATTAATCTTTTAAAGACAATTGCTGATAATCTTATTAATGAAATGCAAGAAGGTGTTGTTTTCTTTGCTAATGTTAAAGAAGATAACTCAGTTAATTTCATTTGTCGCAGTAATACCTTTGTAAATGCTGGCTTAGTTGTAAAAGATGCATCTATTTCTTCTAATGGTAATGGCGGAGGTAGTCCTACTTTTGCTCAAGGTGGCGGTAAAACAACAGCTATGTTAAACGAAATATTTACTCACGTAGAGAAAGTCTTAAAAAATGAATAATTATCTCTTAGAAAGTCTTGATGAAGTTACTCTAACTGAAAATATTAGTAAAATAATTACTGATAACAAATTTCAAGATGCTACTATCAGTACTTATGATTTAGAGCTAACTTCCCTAGAACAAGCCTTAGAAGATTTAGATACCTATAGTTTCTTAAGTCCTAAAAAAGTAATCATTATTAAAAAAATAGAAAGTCTAAACCAAGAAGACAATAAACAAGATATAGCTCATCTTTATAAATATATCGCTAATCCCAACCCAGATAATCTTTTAATAGTAACAGCTAATAAATTAAATAATACTTTAAAAATAACTAAAGAATTAAAAAATACGCTTAATTTTGTAAAAGCAACTATAAATGCTAAAGATTATATTAAAAATTATTTTAAAGATTATACTCTTGAAAATGGCGTTATTAATTTACTCGAAGAATATTGTTTAGATGATATAACTAAGTTAAGTAATGAGTGTCGTAAATTAAAAGACTATGCTTGTACAACAAAAAAAATAACTAAGCAAGATGTTGAAGATTTAGTTATAATGAAACTAGGTGATTCTAAAGATTTAACCTTTGCGTTTGTTAGAAGTCTAGCTGAAAAAGATAAAAAAGAAGCTTTAAAAAAATATAAAGAACTCCTTAATTATAATATAGAGCCTATCGCTATTATTGGTCTTTTAGCTAGTCAAATTAGAATTATGTATCAAGTTAACGTTTTAGAAAATAAACATCTAACTAATAAAGAAATAGCTAATAAGTTAAATGAGAAATCTGACTATCGTATTGCGAAAACTAAAGAGCTAACTAGATATTATACCGAAAAAGAACTTTTACAATTAATGATTACTTTAGAGGAAATTGATTTAAAAAGTAAAACGCAAGATGTTGACTGTAACTTTTTATTAGATATGTTTATAATAAATATGTAGAATAAAATTACTAAATAACGTAGTTTTATTTTTCTTTTGTAAACTAACTTTCATTTTTTCTTAAAAATGTGCTATTATTATAATAGTAGGGGAGATAATAATGAAAAGAAGAAGAAAAAAGAAAAGACGTCTTTATGAATTAATAGTCTTAGTAATTATCCTTGTATTAATACTATTACAAGAATATGGTTATATAGATTTTTCTAAGTTAGGAAATGATACTAATTTTAAAAAAGAAGAAACATCACCGGTTATCGAAACAAATGGTAACTTAGCTGTTTATTTTATTGATGTCGGCCAAGCTGATTCTATTTTGATAAGCACTAATAACGAAAATATGCTTATTGATGCCGGTAATAATGAAGATGGTCCTAAATTAGTTAATTATTTAAAAGGGCTAAATATAAATAATTTTAAGTATGTTGTAGGTACTCATCCTCACGAAGACCATATAGGAGGAATGGATGATATAATTACTAATTTTTCTATTGAAAACTTTTATATGCCTGATACTATTACTACTACCAAAACTTTTGAAGATGTCCTAGATGCCTTAGAACAAAAACAACTAGCTTTTCAAACTCCTCAAATTCAAGATTACTTTTATCTAGGTAGTGCTCGTTTTGAAGTATTATATGTTGGAGCGGATGAGGATGACTTAAATGATACCTCAATTGTCCTTAGAATGACTTATGGCAAAAATAGCTTTTTATTTATGGGGGATGCTACTAGTAAAATAGAAGAAAAAATTATTGCTAAAGACATAAAAAGTGATGTCTTAAAAGTAGCTCATCACGGTTCTAGTTATTCATCTACTAAAGCTTTCTTAAAAAAAGTTGAGCCTAAATATGCTATTATTGAAGTTGGTAAAAATAATACTTATAAGCACCCTAAACAAATAACTCTTACTAAATTAAAAGAGTTAAATGCCAAAATTTATCGAACTGATGAAGATGGTACTATTATTGCCACTAGTGATGGTGAAAACTTAACTTTCCAAACAGTTTATACGGATACAAATGGGTAGGTGAGAAGATGAAATACGCTATTGATAGAATAGAAGAGGATATCGCTATCTTAGAAAACTTAGAAACTAAAGAAAAATTAGAAGTAGCTCTTAACTTACTACCAGAAAATGCCCATGAACAAGCTATCGTAACTTATGAAAATGAAGTATTCACTTTAGATGAGCAAACAGAACTTTCCAGAAAAGAAGCCCTACGAGCTAAACTAGAACGCCTAAAAAAATTAAAACATTAAGTACTTTTAAGCTTTTTTATAAAATAAGAAATTCATAGTTATACTAGAAAAGTACCATTGTAGAACAAAAGTATGCAAAAAATTCAGGATATACATAGTTATATATAATTATCCTGGTTTTTGCATTTAAAATGAATTTTTTAACCTTTATATTTGTGATAAATTTCTCATATAGATTTATACTTTATATGTACATATTTTATAAGTACATACTTATTATGTTGACATTCTGTCCATATTGTATATGAAAGAGTAGAAGATTCAATACTTCTTATTTTATATCTTTTCAGGTAACTAATACTACCAAATTCATTTTAACATCACAATGGGGACAATATAAAGGATTTTTTTTGAAATATAATTGAATCGATAATTCATATTTTAGAAGTTGTTTTCTAATAGCCTTTTTAGAATCATCAATTAGTTTTTTATATAGTTATGTAACTTTGTTTTTTTTCTATAAAAACCAAAATAACGAATAGCTTTATAATTTTTAGGTAAAACATGTCTAAGTAAAAGAAATATAAATTCATAAGCAGTAACAGTTACTTCATGATAAGATTGAGCATTATAATAAAAAGTTACCATATTATTTTCATATTTAATAATTCTATTTTCACTAATAGCTAATCTACCATATATTCTATACCGTCTTTCAAACTTTTAAATTTCTTTTTTTGGAGCATATACATAAAAACCATTTTTATGATTTAAATAGGCCTTTCTTGCATCTTCTTTAGTAAATTCAGGAATGTGTTTAAGCATTAAGTCAATTAATTTTTTTTGAAATCTTTTTGATAAGGCATCAAAATTAAAGTGATTTTTATTTTTTGATTTTTGAGTCAGAAATTTTTAATTCAGCAATTAAAATATGATGATGAGGATTAAATTTTAAGTCACGACCAAAAGTGTGTAAAAAAGCAAAAAAACCAGCCATAAACTTTTCTTTAGATATATATTTCTTTTTTCCTTTTTTTGTTTTTTTAAAAGAATTGTTGAGAAATGAATAAATAGTTTCAGCAACAGCCTGATAAATAATATCAATTCTATCTAAAGGAAAAAAGAAAAATTTTCTAAATTCTTTTGGAACAGTGAATACAATTTGTCTGTGAGGACAATTATAAGCAGAACTCATAATATTTTCAATACGTTCTAATTTATATTTGAAACCACAAGAAGAACAAAACCGTGATTTACAAGTATTACCAACAAAAATAAAGTCACCACATTGAGGACATTGATAGACAGAAGAACCTAAGTCTTTGTTGTGACAAGCGATTACCTTTTTAAATTCTTCTTTAGCATTTTTTCTATATTCATCTACTAAATATTTATTAGCTTTATAAAAAGTATCCCAGTTATCTTCAAGAATTTTGGCAATAAGCCCAGTTTTTTTTAGAAGAATTATAATCAAGGTTATGACCATTAGAGTAAAACATATCTTCATCATAGTTATTATCTAAAAAATAGTTCATAAACTGTTCTGATGAAATTATAGGAATTTTAGATCCTTTTTTCATAATTTAATTATAGTCAAAAAAGGAATTTGTTAGGTACATAAATTTCACAATTTATACTATTGACAAACACAAACATTTGTATTATTGTTAAATTGTTAGGGGGAATGAACAATGTTAATTAATAAAGCATATGGGTTTAGAATTTATCCAAATGAAGAACAAAAGATTTTTATTAATAAATGTATTGGTAGTAGCCGCTTTGTTTATAATTATTATTTGAATAAAAAAGAAGAACTTTATAAAAATAACATAAATTTATCTTTAAAAGATATGAAGAAAGATTTATTACTTTTAGCTATAGAATATCCTTGGTTAAAAGAAGTAGATAGTTGTGCCATAAGAACTTCTTTAGATGATTTAGATAGAGCTTATATAAATTTTTATAAAGGTAGTGGTCATCCTAAATTTAAGAAAAAAAATTCTAATGATACTTATAGAACTAATTGTATTAGAAATACTTATAAAGATAAAAATTACTCTAATATTAAAGTAGATTTAATAAATAGAGAAATAACTTTACCTAAAATAGGTAAAGTAAAAATGAGAGGTTATAGAAACTTAACAGATTTTCCTTTTAAAATATTTAATGCAACTATAAGTAAAGTAGCTAATAAATATTATGTTAGTTTGAGTGTAGAAGAACATATAAATATAAAACCATTTGTACCTAAATATATAACTGGTATAGATTTAGGAGTAAAAGATTTAGTAATTACTAGTGATGGTATTAAATATAAAGCTTTAGAAAATATAAAAAAATTTGAAAGGAAAATAAAAGGCTATAATAAAGCTTTAGCTAGAAGTAAAAAGAATAGTAATAATAGAAAGAAAATAATAGTAAAATTACAAAGATATTATGAAAAACTAAGAAATGCAAGAAAGTTTTATACTAATCTAATAACTACTACTTTAGTAAAAGAAAATGACATTATCGTATGTGAAACTTTAAAAGTAAAAGAAATGATAGAGAATGGAAAACATCATTTAGCAAAGTATATTTCTAATAGTTCTTTTGGTGAAATACTAAGGCAACTTGAGTATAAGTGTCTTTGGAATAATAAAAAGTTAATAAAAATAAATACATATTATCCAAGTAGTCAAATATGTAGTGTATGTGGAAATAGAAAGAAAGAACTAAAGAATTTAAGTATAAGAAGTTTTGTATGCGATAAATGTAAAAATGAATTAGATAGAGATGTAAATGCAAGTATAAATATATTAATGGAGGGGATAAGAAAATATATTAAACAAATGAGTTAATAAAAAAATTAAAAAAATATTAAGTACGGTAGCGACTATCGGAAATTGGTCTCTGGAGGGTAGAACTATCCAATGAAAGAGAAAAAGCAAACCGTGAGGTTTTGCAAGATTTATTTATAAATCATTTTTGTCCAAACATCTTTTTTAACATGAACAATATTTTTAGGCTTTATTTGAAATAACTTTATTACTTTATTTGATTTTTCTATATTTACAATAAGAACTTTTACATCATTATAGTAAAGTTTCTTTTTTGTTTTATCTTTTAATTTATAATAAGCATCACTAATATTAGCATCTTCACTTTTATAATACTTATACTCATACTTAATACCATTTTCATCTTTTTTAGGAATAATTTCTTTCAAATAAATAGTATACTTATCATTATTAAAATCTACTCCAATACTTTCAATAATAGCTAAATTATTTAATTCAACATACTCAGGTATTTTAAAAAGAAAAGCTCCTATTAAAATAATAATTACAATAAATATCTTTTTCATTTATATTTTCCTCTTACGACATTTTTAGTTAAAATGGAGTTTCTCTTTCTAATTCTTTTATTGATTTTTACCACTGAGTCATTTATTTCATTTTCATCTATACTTATATAATGATAACCAAATAATCTTAAATTAACTATTTTTAAAAGCATTATAATACTACCAACAATTACTCCATATATACCAAAGATAGTACCTAATATAAGTAAAAATATTTTATAGTTTCTAAGAGCATTTACTAATTCTAATGATGTAAAAATTAAAGCAGCGATAGAAGAAATAGCTATTACAATAATCATAATAGGAGAAACTATTCCGGCTGCTACGGCAGCATCACCTAAGATTAAGCCTCCTAGTATTGAAACAGCCGAGCCACTTGTCGAGGACATTCTAATATCTGACTCTCTTAATATTTCAAAACAAATAATCATAAATAAAGCTTCTATATATGCCGGAAATGGGACAAAAGTTCTGCCGGCTTTCAGCATTAATAGTAAAGACAAAGGTACTAAGTTATAATTTCTAGTAGTAATCGAGATATAAATAGCTGGCGTAAACACTGCAATTATAAAAGCAAAGACTCTTACAATTCTAATGAAAGAAGCATTACTTGGTTTTTGATAATAATCATCAACAGTATGAAAAAAATCAAGAAAAAAGCTTGGTAATATCAAAGTATAAGGACTCATATCAACTAGGATAACAATCTTTCCCTCTAACAAAGCCATCGCACTTTTATCAGGCCTCTCACTCATCATAATCGTTGGAAAAAAACTCTTTCTACCTTCTAAAGCAAACTTTAAATAACTAGAATCAATTATACCATCAATATCAATTCTTTCTAAAATTTTACTTATCTTATCAACTAACTTTTTATCCGCAATATTTTCCATATATAAAATAGCTACTTTTGTTAAAGTACTTCTACCAATTAATAAAGACTTAGCTTGTAAATCACAAGATTTAATTCTTCTTCTAATAAGTCCTAAGTTTGTATTAAAATTCTCACAAAAACTATCTTTAGGTCCATTAATAGCTAATTCACTTTCTATAGTAGTAACGCCTCTATCTAAAAAAGCTTTAAATTCACTAGCATAGATTTTTCCAAATACTATTATTATTAAAAAGCCCTGATTAACATAATCAAGTATTTCTTCTTTTTTAATTATCTTTATATTAGTATTTGGTAATATTTCTTCTAGTCTTTTTAAATCTTTTTTCTTTAATAAGATAAGTTGTCTTAAAATAAAGTCATTAATACCTGTTCCATTAGTTAGTACTTCATTAAAGAAAACGTCTACTTTTTTATTATCAACTAGTACTTCTTTAAATATATAATCTTCGGAATATCCAACTTGTTTTTTTAATTCTTCTATAAGCATATTATTCACCATTATTATTATGGAAAAGAAATAAAAAAATATGCTATAATGAGCTAAAGGAGTAGTTTTTTATGCGTGTAAAAATAGAAAAACTTGATAATTTTGGTAGGGGAATAGCTTATGCAAATGGAAGAATTATTTTTATTGAAAATGCTTTACCTGATGAAGAAGTTGACATAGTTATTACTAAGGAAAATAAAAAATACTTAGAGGGTAAGGTTACTAAATATTTAAAGCTAAGTCCAAATAGAACAGAAGCATTATGTCCTTATTATAGTATTTGTGGTGGTTGTCATCTGCAACATTTATCTATCACTGAAGAAAATGCTTTTAAAGAAGAAAAAGTTAAAAGTATTTTAAAAAAGTTTGCTTCTACTGAATCTACTCTTAGTCCTATTGAGGCTCTAAGTCCATATTTTTATCGTAATAAAATTACTTTGCATGTTCACAATAAAAAAATAGGTTATTACCAAAATAATACTAATACTTTAGTAGAAATTAATTACTGTCCACTTGCCAATAAAAAGATAAATTCTTTATTTAAACCTCTCCAACAATTAGCTTTGAATAATGATTTAGAAGAAATAATGCTTAGAACTAGTAATAATGAAAAAGAAGTTTTATTAAAATTAACGGGTAGTGTTACTAACTATCAAGATATTTTAAATTTAGTAGATGTTTTAGTTATAAATGATAAAGCTATAACTAAAAAGGCTTTTATAGAAACAAAAATAGGTACCAAGAGTTATAAGCTTTCTAGTTTATCTTTTTTCCAAGTAAATAAAGAATTAACAAAATACTTATATGATGAAGTTTTACAAGTAGTAAAAAATAGTTCTTTTCAAAAAGCTCTTGATTTATATTGTGGTACTGGTACTATTTCTTTATATATAAGTGACTTTGTCCAAAAAGTAATTGGTATTGATTATAATAAAGCTAATATAGAAGCCGCTAATATAAATAAGGATTTAAATAATGCTAAGAATGCTACTTTTATATGTGCTAAAGTTGAGGATGTTATTAATAATTATCAAAATATTGATTTAATTATCGTTGACCCACCTAGGGCTGGCTTAAATAAAATAGCTCTTGATACAATTATTAAGATAAAACCTCAATCTTTAATTTATATCTCATGTGACGTATCAACCTTAGCCAGAGATTTAAATCTTTTAAAAAATACTTATTCAATAAATCTTATAAAACCTTTTAATATGTTTCCAAGAACTTATCACGTTGAGTGCGTGTGCGTACTAAATCTTCGCAAACCGTTGAAAATAAAGGGTAAATCAACTAGTCAGTAGGTGTAAAAAAAACACTAAAAAATACCTAAAAATAGCACTTTTTTAGTAAAAATTATGAAATTTTGAAAGCAGGTTGTTTGAGGATAATATGTTTCCTCATACGAGGGTTAGTGGTATGGGGAAACTAGTTGAATTTATAAAAAAATAACATATTTTGAACTGATTATAATGGTCAGTTCTTTTTTTATACCCATACATAGCCATTTTATTTTATAGAGTGGCTAGAGTTTAAAGAAAGGGTGCGCCAGTTCGGTGCTTAACATATAGTTGGTGGAATCCCAACATGGTAATTCCTAGCCAGAAGCC
>CANQIL010000036.1 GCA_947624045.1 uncultured Bacilli bacterium | reverse complement strand
CAAACTATTTCAAGTGAGGTTTGCTTTTTTTTAATGAATTTAAAATTAGGTTGCGGACAGAGTCTGCGGTATGATATAATAAGTTGTAGATGGGATACTTGTGAAGGATTAACGATGTGTTGGCAATGCCAGTAAGCATACTTATTTGTATGTGAGCATTCATCTCGCCTGGGGTATCCCATCATTTTTTTGTTATAAATTATTTAAAACATATTTCTAATACTCAAAAATTTTGTTATAATAGGGATATGATAAAAAGAGGGATTGCTGATGAAAAAAGTTATTAAAATGATTTATAGAATAGTACTAATAGTTTTATTAATAGGTTTAATTACCGGTATAGTTGATTATTTTCAAATTAAAAATAATAATTTTCCTTTATTTGCTTTAAGAAAATATGAAGTAGTGGGTAAGAAAGAAACATTTAGAGGACTATTTTATAAAGCTACTAGGACAGTTACTATTTCTCAAGATGAATCAATACCTCTATCAAAAGACTTCAAGTTTACTTTTTTAATTTTTAATTTACCAGTACGAAGAAATCCTTTAAATGTCGAAAAAGACTTTTCTGTTGAAACTACTGAAGAGAAAGCTTGTTCGGAATCAAAGCTATATTATTATAATGGCGATACTAAAATTTATACTTATTGTCTTGATAATATAAATATACTTGATAAAGGACAAACCACTTCATTGAAAGATTATTTAGATAAAGATATATCTATAATTACTAAGTTAGAGAATTTTCTTTTTGTAAGTAGTAATAATACTAAAATGACTCAATATGTTGACTTAGAAGAAACTAATTTTACTAATAAAGGTCTATCTCTTATTAAATGTCATACTACTGATAATAATGATTATTATTTAGGACCTAGAGCTTTAGAACTACAAGCTGATTTTTGTACAACAAAAGATGATATTCCTAAAGAAGAAGCAAAAACTCCTGATGAAGTTGCTCCTGAAGAAGAAGAACCTACAGAATAGAGGTGTTTTATGAAGAAAAAGATTATTGTAGTAATATTAATCATTTTTCTAGTATTGATAGGTATTATTTCTTATTTTAGTTACAACTATTATACTGATAATAAAGAAAAGAAGCTTCTACAAAATGAAGTAGTAGAAATTAATAAATATATAACTAGTGATAAAGTAGATATAGAAAAAATAAAAAAGATAATTGCCCCTGATACTACTACTAAAAATCGTTTAGTCGTTGAAAATGCCTTAGAAGAATATATACTAGATTGTGCTACTACTATAAATACATCTATAGCTTTACTTCAAGATGAAAAGATAACTAATCTTTTAGGAGCTTCTAATTATCAAAGTGATGGACCTAATTTTACTAACAGTAAAGCTTATATTACTAAAATGAAAGAAGATTTGCTTACTACTAAGCAAAGTATTTTAAAACTTACTGATAAAGATAATGTTCTTACTTATTTTACTAATCCTACTAAAGATGATTATTATGATGAAATGTTTGAAAGTCTTGCTCTTGGAACTTCCCTAACTAAAGATAATATTAATACTATTACAAATTCAATTGATTCCGTTATTAATCTTTTGAATATTAGTGAAGAAACTTTAAATTTTCTAAGTCTAAACAGTACCTCTTGGCAAATTCAAAATAATCAAATTTATTTTACTAATGAAAATCTCTTAAATACTTATAATAACTATATAGCTAAAATAAAGTAAAAAATTATTGCTTTTTAGGAAATTATTTATATAATAATTAGATAAGAGGTGAACAAGTTATGGAAATATTATACTATGAGCTAAGAACATCGCGTGGACCATTATATATTTATGAGAAGTATAATGATGAAAAGCATAGTGAAATACCGGAAACACGAGAATTTTTTACTCATGAAGAGGGTATAAGAGGATATGATACTTTATCATTTTTAAAGGACAGTACGTTTAGGGCAAGAGTAAGAAATATGGAAGGACTTATTACAGATGAGTATATGAAACCATTAACACCTAGTGAATTTTTAGAGAAGGTTATTCCTTATCTAGATAAAGATGAAAAAATGGCTCAAAAGAGAAAAGATGTTTATGCTATATTTAAAGCTCAACAAAATACCAAAGATTGTCAAATATCTTTAGAAAAGCTTCCAACTGAAGAAGAGAAGAACTTAGAAGCTTCTAAAATACTAACAAAATATATAGAAAAATAATAAAGGCTATCTTATGATAGTTTTTTTCTTATGTAACGATGAATGAATTCTTAGACAATTTATCAAAATATATTACCAATTTTTAGTAATTTACTTGTTATTATTTTCAAAAACATTTGTTCGTAGTATTATTTATCTTGGTGATGAAAAAATGACTAATAAAACTTATCTTTGTATTGATTTAAAATCTTTTTATGCTTCTGTTGAATGTGCTGAACGTAATCTTGATCCTTTTAAAACCGATTTAGTAGTAGCTGATAAATCGCGAAAAGGAGCTATTTGTTTAGCTATTACTCCTAAAATGAAACAAAGAGGTATAAAAAATAGATGTCGTCTTTATGAAATACCAAGTAACTTAAACTATATTATCGCACCACCTAGTATGAAAAAATATATTTCCTACTCAGCTAATATTTATAGTATTTACTTACGTTTTTTTTCTAAAGAAGATATCCATGTTTATTCTATTGATGAAGTCTTTATTGATGTTACCTCTTACTTATTCTTATATCAAAAAACACCTCTTGAACTAGCCCAAATGTTAATGAAAGAAATCTATAAAGAAACAAAAATCTCTTCATCTGCTGGTATTGGTACTAATCTTTATTTAGCTAAAGTTGCTCTTGATATAATGGCCAAGCATACTAAAAATAGTATTGCTTATCTTGATGAAGAAACTTATCTTAAAAAACTAGGTAACTACAAGCCTCTAAGTGACTTTTGGCAAATAGGTAAAAATATTGAAGCTCATCTAAATAGATTAAATATTTTTACAATGAATGATTTACTAAAGAAAGATGAACATCTTCTTTATAAAGAGTTTGGTATAAATGCTAAAATATTAATAGACCATGCTCGAGGTATTGAGCCCTTAACTATCAAAGATATAAGAAATTATCAACCTAAAACAGAATCTCTTTCTACAACCCAAACACTTCTAAAAGATTACTCTTACGATGAAGCCCTAAAAGTCTTAATTGAAATGCTTGATGGTCTTTCTTTAGAACTAATCAAGAAAAACTGTTTAACTTCTAGTCTTTCAATAAAAATAATTTATACAAAAAATACTCTTAAGCCTACTTCTATAACTAAAAAAATTGATCCAACTAACAGTTATAAAAAAATTGCTAATCTTCTTTTAAAAGAATATAAAGATAAAGTTAATAAGATTGTTCCTATTAGACGGCTTTGTCTTAGTTTCAATAACTTAACTAGTAATAATACTATGCAACTTTCTTTTTCTAAAGAAGCTATGTCTTTTAATACTTTAGAAGAATGTCTTAATAATTTAAAAGCTAAGTATGGTAAGAAAATTATCTTACGAGCAATCAGTTATACTGATAAAACAGCTCTTAGAAGAACATCACTAATAGGTGGACATAATGCAGAATAATAGAGCTAGAATATTTCTACCAATGGATGCTCTTAGAGGTTTTAAAGAAGCTTTATTAGAAAAAGAAGTTTTAAAAGAAGAGCGTAAAGTCTTATTAGAAGATGAACAAATTCTTTTATCTAATCAACTTTTAAGTTTAAAAGAAAACTTATTTGTTTTAATTAAGTACTATGATATTTATAATTATCAAGTAATAAAAGGAAAAGTTACTAATATTAATTATACTTATAAATATCTGTATGTTAATGATACTAAAATTAATTTTAATGATATTATTAATATCGTTTTGTGTTAAAAATGGACTTAATATGTTAAAATAAAATTATGAAGAGATGTAGTTGGGTAAATGAAAATAATGAATTATATTTAAAGTATCATGATACCGAGTGGGGAAGGACTAGTTATGATGATGCTTATCTTTATGAAATGCTTCTTTTAGAAAGTTTTCAAGCAGGCCTTTCTTGGGAGTGTATTTTAAAGAAACGAGAAAGCTTTCGCTTAGCTTTTGATAACTTTTCTTATGAAAAAATAGCTAAGTATTCTAATGCTAAAATTGATGAGCTTTTACAAAATAAAAATATAGTTAGGAATAAATTGAAAATAAAAGCAGCTATTAATAATGCTAAAGTCTTTATAAATATTCAAAAAGAATATGGTAGCTTTTCTAATTATATTTGGCATTTTACAAATAATAAAATAGTAGTAAATAAAGATGACCACATAAAAACAACCTCGCCTTTATCTGATAGGATATCTAAAGTTTTACAAAAGCGAGGTATGAAATTTGTTGGTAGTACTATAATTTATTCTTATCTGCAAGCAATAGGAGTTATTAATGACCATGAATTAAATTGTTTTTTAGCTAAAAAAGATTGTAGTGTAGAAAAAGAGCAAAGATAAAACCACAAACAGCTCCAATTAAATGACCTAAGTGTGAAACATTATCTTTCTTTCGTTTTAGTAGCTCTTTAAATTCAGAAATAATATAGAAAAGACAAATAAAAACAAAAGTAAGAGGAATTTTACCTTCTTCAATATTAACAAAAGAACTTAAAACAATAAACATATATAAAATTCCACTAGACCCATAAACATATTTTTTACTAAAAATAAAATTAATAATACCAATAATAACACCACATAAAAGTATCATTTTTAAAAGTAAAATACTACCATACTTTTCTTCTAATATTGGTCCAATTAATAAAATTAAAGTAAAATTAGAAGCTAAGTGTTCAAAACTAGCATGTCCAAAGATATGACTAACTAAAGTAAAATAGGTTAGGGGACTAAGTAAGGAATTTCTGCCTGATAGAAAAAAGACATCGCTTTTTTTCTTCGTTAAAAAAGCTAAAAACAAGACTCCTAAACAAATAAAAAAATAACTTAAGACAACTGGACAATTATAAGTAAACATATCTAAAAACTTTTTCATATTATTAAAACCTCTACTAAAATTATAACAAAACTATCAGAAAAAGAAATATAAAAATTAAATTTGTAACTAAAATTATTTACTTTTCAGAAAAATATGGTATATTAATATTAGAATGATTGAGGTTAATTCCATTTCATTCTTGACATTTATCCATAAAATGTATATAATAAGCGTACATTTATGAGAAAATGTATTTATTTTATGATTAATCATAAAATAAAAAAAGAGAGGCACATTAATTTTGCGATGTTAAAGTGTATCTCGTTCTAGTATTGTGAACGAAAACACCGTTTCAAAAGATGATTCGGTGTTTTCATTTAAGATTAGTCCCTATTTTTAAGGACTAAGGTAGTATAATAAATTACAATGATAATTATCAATAAGTAATTCATGATAACATTTTTTCCTTTCCATGATTATTTTCATAGAAATCACCTCTCTTTCTTTATAGTAAAAAGAACGAGAGTAAAACACCTTAACAATTAATGTACCTCTAACAGTACTATAAACTATTTTTTTGAAAAAAGCAACTATTTTAAAAAAAATAAAATTTGTAACAAAAAATTATTTACTTTTTGGTACAAATATGGTATATTACTACTAGAATGATTGAGGTTAATTCCGTTTCATTCTTGATGATTTTAATAAATGTACATAAAAACATATTATTAAAAAAATTATTTATTCTATGGCAAATCCATAGGATAAAAAGAAGGCACATTTAATCTTCTTAAGTAAAGTGTATTTTGTTCTATATTGGTTCAGATACATCGTTTCAAAAATGACTTGGTGTTTTCATTTATGATTGATTTTTATTACTAAGGTCGTGTAATAAATTACAACAATTATTAAAAATATGTAATTCAAAACAACTGTTTTTCCTTTCTATGTTTATTCTCATAGAAATCACCTTTCTTTCTTTATGGTAAAAAGAGTTGATAGTAAAACACCTTATCGATTAATGTATCCGCTAATACTAATTTTTTTAAAGTGTATAATAAATGTATATTTATTAAAAAAGAGAGGCACATTAATTTTTGGATGTTAAAGTGTATCTCGTTCTAATGTTTTAGTACGAAAACATCGTTTCAAAAAATGATTCGGTGTTTTCATTTAAGATTAGTTTTTCAAAAAAAAGAAAAATGCAACCTAAACTTGACAAAATTTCCAAGTAAACTTGCTTGGAAGCAACCAAAATTTTTGCGATAATAAAAGCAAAAGAGGTGAAATTATGAAGTTTGGTAACAAACTAATAAAATTAAGAAAAGAAAAAGGCTTATCTCAAGAAGAACTAGCCGAAAAATTAAATGTATCTAGGCAGAGTGTGTCTAAATGGGAAAGTAATAATACTTATCCTGAAACTGATAAAATAGTACAAATATGTAATATCTTTGATTGCTCTATGGATGATTTAATTAATGATAAGGTTGAAGATATTACAAAAAGAGAAGTCCAAGAAAAAAAGAAATATCAAATAATAGTTGATTCCTTTTTAGACTTCATTATAAAAACTGTTAATCTATTTAGTTCTATGAAATTTTTAGATATTCTAAAATGTCTATTTGAACTAGGAATTATTACTATTATTCTAATAATAGGAGGAATTCTTTTCATAGGAGCTAGTGAATTTATCTTTAATAATATTTTTAGTTTTCTAAATGGAATAGCTTATCATATATTAAATAGTTTTATTGAAGGACTATTTACTCTAATATGGCTAATTCTATCTATAATTATAATTACTCATATTTTTAAAATACGCTATTTAAATTATTATGATGAATACTTAGCTAAAAATAAAAAAGAAGAATCTTTATCTATAAAAAATACTGAATCATCACTACCTAAAAAAGTTTATAAAGAAAGAATTATCTTTCGTGATGAAAATAATACTCCTTTAGCATTCTTAACAATCCTATCTAAAATAGCTATGGGTATATTAAAAATATTTGGTATGTTCTTATTAGTAGGGGCTATCTTTATTCTCTTTGGCTTAGTTGTATCTTTAATACTATTTATCTCTTTAGCTATTTATTCTGATATGTTTAAAGGTATCTCTCTAGGTTTATTTGGACTAATAGCTTTAGGTAGTATTATTATCTATTTATTAGGAAGCTTTATCTTAAATAAAAAAATAGCTTTAAAAGTAACTATAATTTCTTTTATCTTATCCTTCTTAATAACAGCACTAGGTACGGGTATTTCTCTACTTTCCTTAAAAGATATTGAGTTTAAAGAAACCACTAGTTTTGTTAAGAAACAAGAATTTAAAGAAAATATTACTTATCAAGATAAAATGTTTATTGATTTTTTTGACTATTTAGATAAAGCTAACTATATAATTGATAATACTATGGCTAGTGAAGATATAGTAATTACGGCTAATTATGATAGTGCTTTTCATAATATAACACTACATAAAAATAATTATTATCATATGATATCTATAAATGCTCATTCTATTCAAAATACTCATTTTAAAGATGTTTATCAAAAATTTATAGAAGATTTAAAAAGAAATGTTATAAGTGATTATGCTTCTTTAAAAATAGAAGATTTAAAGATATATGCTAATGAAGAGACTATTAATAGATTACTAGATAATTACGCTAAGATTTATCTTTTTGATACTACTCCTACTGCTAATGGTTATATGATAAACATTAAAGATAAAAAAGTAGTTATTGATAATTATTATTGTCGTATTTATTATGATATTTATAATGATTCCTTAAATGTCTTAGAAGAGGGATGTTTATGTGATAAGGAAGTTCTTCATAGTACTAATGGAGATAAAATTATTTATAATTGTCGATATGATGAATAAACTTACTCTTGACATAATTATCTAATTAAAGATAAAATGTCAAAGGGATGTTTATGGATAATATAAAAGAAAAAGATAAAAAGTATTTTCAAAAGATAATTACTCTTATAGATAATAATGAAATAGAAAAAGCTAAAGGCTATCTTAAAGTAATAGCATATGTTCCGTATAAAGATTTTTTCTATAATCGTATTACTGAAAAAGAATTATCTAAAGAAATAAAAGAAAAATATTTAGATGTAGGTAGATATGCTTTAGAAATAGAAGAATATGATGTTGCTTATGATTATTTTAAAGCTGGACTATACTTATCAGAAAATCCTTTATTTTATTATTACTTAGGTAAATTGTTTTATAAATTAGATATGCTAACTACTTCATCTAACTATTTAAATAAGTATCGTTTTACAGGTAGTTTAAAACTAAATAAGTGTTATTTTTATTTATTTTTAATTTGTAAAATGAAAAATTGTAAAACAGCTAATAAATATTTTGCTAAATATAATGATATTAATGAGTTTTTAGAAATTGAATTTAAAACAAGAAATCCCAATAGAACTAAAAATCGTAATAGAAAGAGAAAAGAAGAAAAGATAATTGCTGAAATATTTTCTAATAATAAAGAAGAAAAGATAGCCTCTTGTGATAAAGAAGATTTAAAAGAGCAGTTAGAATATATTAAGAATTTATTATTACAAAGAAAGGAAAAAGAAGCAAATAAACTTCTAAGAAATTTAAAGGCTGAAACTAAAGAAGAAAAACAATTAATAAAACAGCTTGAAAATAATAAAAAGCTCTATCTAAATAAATCAAAATAATCTTTCACATAAAATCATAACGATTATTCCAAGAATAAAACCTATAATAGTTGTTTTATTCTTTTTATATTCTAAAGAATTAGGAAGTAATTCATAAATAGATATATGTAACATTATACCTGCTGTCATTGATAGAATTATTCCTAAGATAAAATTATTTACATATCTTGCAATAAATAAGTAGGCAAGTATTGCTCCAAAGAATTCAGAAAAACCTGATATTAATGTATAAAGAAAAGCTTTCTTTCTATTATGGGTTGAAAAATATATTGGAACAGCTATGGAGATACCTTCAGGTATATTATGAAGAGCTATAGCTAAAGAAAGACTAAGTCCAAGAGAGGTATTTTGATTAGTAGAAATAAAAGTAGTTATACCTTCAGGTATATTATGAAGCATTAAAACAATTACGGAGATAATTCCTAATTTATAAAGTTTATTTTTAGTAAAACATTCTTCTACTTTAGAATCAATTAATGATGAAAATAAAATACCTAGTACAATAAAAATTAAACAAATTAGTATTAAAGGAGTAATATTAAAAATACTTTCAAAAAGAACAAAGGCTTCTGGTATAAGAGAAATTAATGAGATACTAAGCATAACTCCACTAGAAAAAGCTAAACAAAAAGAGATAACTTTTTCTTTATATTTTTCATTTAAGTAACAAGGAATAACCCCAATTATAGTTGATATTCCTGCTAAAAAAGTAATTAAAAAGCTAAATATTGTTTTATTCATAGTAAAAAGTATGTTTTTAGTCGCAAATTTATGCAAAATATGTTAAAATCTTTATCGTGATTTATATGAATTATGATTTAGAAATGCAAAAACAATTAAAAAATATTCCTTTAGGTACTAAGCTTTTATTACATACTTGTTGTGCTCCTTGTTCATCAGCTTGTCTAGAAAGATTAGGAGATATTTTTGAAATAACTATTTATTATTATAATCCTAATATTACTGATAAAGATGAATATATTAAAAGAGTAAATGAAATAAAGAAGTTTATTAATAGTTTTAAAACTAAATATAAAATATCTTTAATAGAAGGAGAATATGAGCCTAAAAAGTTTTTAGAAATTGCGAAAGATTTAGAAAATGAGCCTGAAAGAGGTAAAAGATGTTTTGAATGTTATAAATTACGTTTAGAAAAAACAGCTAAGAAAGCAGAAGAGTTACATTTTCCATACTTCGCAACGACACTGACATTGTCTCCTTTTAAGAATGCTACTTGGTTAAATGAAATAGGTAGTAGTTTAGATTATAATTCTACTTATCTTTATTCTGATTTTAAAAAGCATAATGGTTATAAAAGAAGTATTGAATTATCTAAAGAGTATGACTTATATAGACAAAATTATTGTGGTTGTATTTATTCAAAGAAAGATAATTAAAAGTATTTTACAAAGTAAACCATAAATCTACATATTTTTACTATCCCAAGTTGTATAATTTTTATATATACTAGTTTAGTAATATTTTGGTACTATGAAGGATTTGAGATTATGGATAGTAGAAAACAAAAATATATAATTATAGGAGCATTATGTTTAGTAGTAATTGGCTTATCTATTGGATATGCCGTACTTTCTGCTAATTTAACTATAAATGGTACGGCTGATGTTCAGGGTGGTAGTTGGGAAGTTAAGTTTTTAAATGATAATAAAATAATTGATAAAAAGGGTTTAGCCGTATGTACTATAGGCACAATTAGTGATACTTCTATTACAGGTATGTCTGCTTCATTGAAAGCACCAGGAGATTCTTGTACTTTTAAAGTTCAAGCTAAAAATACTGGTAGTTTAAATGCTGGTTTAAGTGATGTAGAAAATAAAGATGCAAATTTAGTATTTACTGGTAGTGGAGATAATAAACAACAAGATGAAGATTTATTAAAAAGTAATGTAACATATGAAGTATATTATGGTGATACCCAAATAAACAGTCAAACTATTTTTGATAATATTCCTATATTAAAACCAGATGATGAAGAAACTATTATTCTTAGGATTTCTTTTAATAAAGATTCTACTAAAGTACCAAAAGAAGCCGTAGAAGTAACAGGCTTAGATAGAACTTTTATCTTTGGAAATATAGATACAAGGCCAACAACACCAGAGGGAACACCTGTAACTTGTAAAGTTCCGTCTTATGTAGATACAAGTGGAGCCAATGCGCCTGTCTTAAATGGAGACATGATACCTGTTGTCTATAGTGAAAATTGTGAAAAATGGATAAAACAAGATTTAAATAAAAGTTATGATTATGCAAACCAAGTATGGGCCAATGCTGTAACAGTAACTTCTAATGTAAGAGATGAAATAAAAAGAGCTCCTGCCGGAACACCAATAGAAATGGCTGATATAAATACGATGTGGGTATGGATACCAAGATACTCTTACACAATAAAAAGTGAAGATGGAGGAAGTAATTATTATGGAAAGGCTAGTTTTGGAAATGATAGTCCATCTCAAACATTACCAGGTGAAATAGATGTCAAGTTTATCTCAAAAATAACAGAAACAGGAACAGCACAATATACAGGAAATACTCCAACAAATTGGCGAACAAATGAAGCTTTTGATTTTGATGGAGTTAAGAGAAGCGGTATATGGGTAGGCAAATTTGAAATAGCAGGTAGTTTATCAACCAATGGTCAAGCTTGTGTAAATGAATTATGTAATGTAAAAAATGTAACCATAAAACCGGGAGAAATATCATTAAGAAGTCAAACAGTGAGTAGTTTCTTTTATGCCGCAAGAAGTATACAAAAAGATAATGAAACTTTTGGGTTTAGTAATAGTGGCGACTTACATATGATGAAAAATGATGAGTGGGGAGTCGTAGCTTATCTATCACAAAGTAGTTATGGCAAATATGGAAATAAAAATTATTCAGGAAATTATAAAGAAATATATCAAAATAAATCAAACCAATTTATAACAGGAAGTAGTAATGGAACAACCAGTCAAAGTAATATAACTGAACCGCAATATGCTTATAATAATATGACTAAATTAGAAGAAGGACAAGGTCAAGCTGGTCCTGGGGCGTCTACTACTGGAAACATATATGGAATATACGATATGAGTGGAGGAGCATGGGAATATGTCATGGGAGTACTTGCTTATTATGATGATAATTCACCAATGAGTGGAAACTCAATAGCAGACAATTCTGGGTTTACAGGAAGAGTATGGCAAAGTGATAGTTATGTAAACTTTATGAAAGAACCATCAATTTCTTTTTCTAAAGAAAAATATTATAATTTATATAAAGCCTCAACAACAAAGGACGAAATGCCATCAAGTTCAACTTTAACTTACTCCATAAAAGCCTGCGATGGAAGATTATGTTATGGACATGCTTTATCAGAAACTGCAGGATGGTATGGAAATTATGCTGGATTTGTATATCGCGAGTCTCCATGGTCTGGCAGAGGTGGTCACTGTAGAAGTACATCTGCGGGAGTGTTCTACTCATCCTACAGTAGTGGTAGTGTTGGCAGTGATAACGGTTCACGTTTTGTTTTAATATCTTAATTATTATTTTAAAAATAAAATCCTATTTTAGGATTTCTTTTTGTATGTTCTAATTTCATCAGTTAAGCCAAGTATATAATCAGCTGATATATCTAAAGCAATGCAAATTTTTTTTAAATGAGTAACTGGCATTATATTAATGCCTTTTTCATATCTAGCATATTGTTGCTGTTTTATACCAATCATTTTACTTAGTTCTTTTTGTGTTAAACCTCTTTTTTCTCTAGCTAGTAATAATCTTTCAGTATACATTTTATCACCCAATATACTTATAATATTTATTACAACAGTTGTGTTGACTTTTGAACAGATTTGTTGTAACATTAAATTAACAATAGATATATTGTAATGCAAATTATTAAAAGTAATGCTAGTAGAGGAATGAAAATAATTATGGGTAATAGAAAAACTAAATTAATCATAATAGCTTGTCTTTGTGTAGTTGTAGTAGGCTTATCAATTGGATATGCTTTATTATCAACAAGATTAAATATTACGGGTACAGCTAAGGTGCCAGCTAATACGTGGGACGTAGTATTTTTAGAAGACGAAATTAATAAAACTGAAACAGGAATGGCTAAATGTAGTTTAGGAAATATTAACGGAACTAGTATTTCGGGAATGAGTGTAGAATTTACTAAGCCGGGAGATTCTTGTACTTTTAGTATACCTGTAAAAAATACCGGAAATATATCAGCTAAATTAGTAGATGTAACAGGTAAGAGTTCTAACTTAACATTTGTAGGTAGTGGTAAAACCGCTTCAAGTGATCAAGAATTATTAAAAAGTAATGTAGTATATGAAATAAATTACGGAACAACACCTATTAAAGGAGATACTAATTTTTCAGATATAGAATTGTTAAAGACAGGTGTAACAGAAACAGTAACTTTAAGAGTAACATTTAATCATAGTGCCGAAGATATTCCTAAAAATCCCGTTACTTTAGGTGGATTAGATAGAGGTTTTATCTTTGAAAGTTTAACCCAAGAAGAAAGCGAAGGACAAAGCGGCTCAAGTCTAGATAATATCCCAAATCCACCAGAATTAAATGGCGATATGATACCAGTCTATTATGAAGCAACAAGCACTACCGAAGGAACATGGAAAAAGGCTGATATAAATAATGAAAATAATAATTGGTATGATTATTCTAATCAAAAATGGGCAAATGCTGTAACTGTTACTTCTGATGTAAGAAATGATATAAAAAAAGCTCCAGTTGGAACAACAATTGATATGGATTATATAAATACGATGTGGGTGTGGATACCAAGATATTCATATACGATAAAAAGTGAAAATGGAACAGACTATTTTGGAAAAGCTAGCTTTGGAAATGATGAACCTACTCAAGCTTTACCTGGTGAAATAGATGTCAAGTTTATATCAAAAGTAACAGAAACAGGTACTGCTCAATATACAGGAAATACTCCAACAAATTGGCGGACAAGTGAAGCCTTTGATTTTGGAGGTGAAAAGAAAAGTGGGATATGGGTAGGCAAATTTGAAACGACAGGAAGTCTATTAACAGAAGGACAAGCTTGTGTAGATGAAACCTGTGATGTAAGTAATGTAACAATAAAGCCAGGAGAAATTTCACTTAGAAATCAAACAGTAAGTAGCTTTTTCTATATGGCAAGAAGTATGCAACTACATAATGCTGATACTTATGGATTTAGTGAAAGTGGTGATTTGCATATGATGAAAAATGATGAATGGGGAGCAGTTGCCTATTTGTCACAAAGTAAATATGGTAAATATGGTAATACAAATTATATTGGAGAAAATAAAGAGGTATATCAAAATAAATCAAAAAATTATATAACAGGAAATAGTAATGGAACACCAAGTACTACTACAACAAATACACAATATGTATATAATAACTTAACAAATTTGAAAGAGGGAGCTGGCCAAGCTGGGCCAGGAGCTTCAACCACTGGAACTATATATGGAGTATATGATATGAGTGGAGGCACATTTGAATATGTTATGGGAGTACTTGAGTATGATAGTCAAACAGAAAGTGCATATCTAGGAAGATTGGATACAGCGGATTCTGGATTTAAAGGATTAAGTAGTTGGGGTAGTGAAATAGGAACAGTTGATTTACCTGATGCCAAGTATTATAACACTTATAAGAGCGCCGATCCAAAATCTTATCAATTTCCAGATGTAAATTCTGAAAAGGCGTGTAATGGTGGAATATGTTATGGACATGCTTTATCGGAAACTTTAAGTTGGTATGGTGATTACAGACTCTTTGTGTACCGTGTTCATCCTTGGTTTTATCGCGGTGGCAACTACTTTGATAGCACGCTTGTGGGAGTATTCGGTGTAGACAACAACAATGGCAACTTCACCCATAATTATTCTTGCCATTTAGTTTTAATGCCATAAAATTCACCATTTTTCACCTTTACTTATAAAATATCTTGAGTTTGACAGTGAAAACGTGCAAAACCTTATCTATTAAGGAAATGCACGTTTTTTGTTTGTTGAGTTTTGGAGCTTTTTAAAAAATTTTTTTAATATTTTTTAAAGTTCTTCT
>CANQIL010000035.1 GCA_947624045.1 uncultured Bacilli bacterium | reverse complement strand
CATTTTTCATTTTCTGCTATTTCATTATATTACTTTTTCATTATTCGAGCAACACTTTAGGCGAATTGAGGTTAAAATTATTGGTTTTATTTTATATTTATTAGCTTCATTTGATATATTATTTAATATTTTATTCATTAAAGATATAGTATTATTAAAATTATTATCATTATTTACATTGTCTTCGATATCTTTATTTGATTTGCCAATAAAATCATTTAGTTGTTTGTAAACCATTCTTAAGAGAGGATTTTCAGATAACTTAGCTAATATGCCCTCAGAATGACTTTCTATTTCTTTATAAGTTCCATTTAAAACTTCATTTAATGATTTTTCATTAAAAGTAAAACTATTAGTTTCAATTATTACATATTTATTAGGATGATATTTTTTTAAAGCATAGGATAAATTATTATAACAAGTTAAAAAGTTATGTCCAGATATACCTATATTATAGGCAAATTAACCCCCCCCCTAGCAAACTATTTAATTGGCTAGTTGTTGTTTCATTTAATAAAACTTCATAAGATTCCATATGCGATGAACCTAATATTAAAATATCTACATTAGTATCTTCTTTATAATCTTCAATATTTATATAGCCATCATTATTTGTCTTACCAAAAGCAAACCCTTCTGTTCCTCGTGAATAAAACTTATTTGCTTCCCATTTATAATCAGTTGAACTATCTAAAACCTCTTCATGAGAAGGAATATTATAATAAAAGTAACAAAAAATTGTTAAAAATAAAAAAGTCAAAATTATTGATATAAATAGCTTTAATAAAAAGTTAAAATTAATACTGCTTTTCATTTTTATAATCCTTTCTTTAATTTTAAATTAATTTTTTTTTTATTTCAATTTATAATATCATTTATTATTTTCTATTTCAATATAATATTAATTGATTATTTTTTAATCTATTTTTGACTTATTATATTAATTATTTTTTTACTATTAAAAATAATAAACATAAATAAACCTAAAATTAACGCATATCTTAAAGCAACTGTATTGTATAATGGTATTACAAGTAATGAACATAATACAAATATTATAGATATAATTAAAATACTTTTATTATCATAATAATTATATCCTTTGGCATGCTTCTTACAAGTCATTTTCATAAAGATATAATGTCCTAAAGCATATAAAATATAACTTACTAAAGTTGTAAATCCTGCAGCTAAATATCCAAATATATTAATAAAAATTAAATTTAAAACTACATTAGTTACAGCAGACATTATTGAAGCTAAAGCAACAAATTTTGTTTCTGAATAATAATATTCAATATTAGCATAAACATTAAATAAGAATGTAAAATATACACTTGTTGATATAGGAGGTATTACATAAATTGCCTCATAATATTCAGTAGGAGCAAATATCTTAACTATTTCAGGAGCAAATAAAACCAATAATAAATTAGCAATAGCAACCAAAATAATAAAGTAATTGGTATTCTTTTTTAAACTCTTAAATCCTTTTTTATCTCCTTTACTTATAGTTTGATAAGTCCATGGTGTTAATGATTTTAAAATAGCATCATTTACTAACATCACAAGAGATGACAAACTATATGCTAAACCATAGATACCAGCTTGAGCAGCCCCACACATTTCATTAATCATAATTCGATCAAATCTAGTAAGTAATTTTGAAGATAAGAAATGAGGAATTAAAGGAATACAATAAGCAAAAATAAATTTAACATACTTTTTATTAAATCTATTTTTAGATTTTACTAAATTATAAATATATACTCCTAAACCTATTATTATATTTACAAAAGCTACACCATAAATATGGCCATAACCTCTATTAGTTGAAAAGTGAATTGCTATTAATCCTAAAATTGGACCTAATATGCCAATTATAACAGATAAGATGGTCATTAGTTTATATTTAAAAACATATCTTTCCTTAGATGCCCATAAATTAAATGATGCATAAAACAAAATATCTAAAAACATAATTAATACAATTGGTATTGGAAAGCCAATTATATCACCAACAAAAATATGAGCAACATAATAAATTATAAAACAAAGTAAACATAAACCTGTTACTAATGTTTGAGCAGTGGCAATAAAACCATCTCTATCATCTTTAAACTCTTTCATGGCTGAATAAGTTGCATAATTAAAAACATTTAAAGTAGCAAAAATAATAAATATATCGTACCAAGACTGATATAGTGTATATTGAGCATATTCACTAGTTGTCAAAATTCTAGTAAATATTGGAGTTGCTAATACAGTAATACCCTTTTGAACAATACTAGCAAAAAAAGCCCATAAAGAAGCTTTAGCCATGATAGACATTTTTTTATATTTTTTTATCATAATATCTAATCCTTTTTATTTATTTTTTTTATTAAATTCATGTGCTGGGTCTCTATATCCATTTATTTTTATATCTATCCCAGACTTATAATATATTTTTTTAATAATTTTTGAATCTTTTAATAACTTTTTAAAAAATTTTAAAGGTTTATATAGACAATAACAATAAAAATATGCTAATAATGGAATTTTATGATTATATTTTTTACCCATATCACTTGTCTTTTTTATATAATAGCCATGATCTATACCTAAAAATTTACCTAATAATTTATTTTTGTTTTTATAAAAATATTCAACATCAAAAACATCTTTAAAATTATCAAGTTTACCTAAAACATATAAATGAGACATAGTTCTAATACATTTTTTGCATCTAGAACAATTTATAAAATGAAGGTCTTTTATATATTCATAAGCTCCACATACTTTTAGATTTTTTTTAGCTGGTTCAAAATCAGATATATATTCTTGTTTTTCAATTCTATCTAACTCCATTCCTGTTGAATAGAACGATATATTTTCACTAGTTATACATTGTGCAGTCAATAAATCAAATGACGAAGCATCACCCACTCCATTAACATTTATATCCATATTAAAATACGTAAGAGAAGGGCCTGAACTTAAATAATATATAGATATTAATTTTTGAAGAGCAAAAGCAATAGAACCATAAGTTGTATTGGCAAATGTTTGAAACCCTTTAAAAGGCACTTTATAAAATTCATACAAATTGTTATAACATACAATTGCATTTAAATTACAATCATCAGCAATTTTTTGGATTTCATCAAAAGTATTTTTAAAATTTTTTATTACTCTTTCTTGGGTAAAATCTGAAGTTCCACTTGAACTACATACAATATGAGTTAATTTATAAGATTTAGGAATATCATTAGATGTATGTTTTGCAATAGTATAAAATGAATCTACTCCTCCACTGCAACCAGTAGCAACAGCTTTTTCATTTTTTATTATTTTATTGTCAGTTGGTCCTGCAATTTTAATATCATACATAGGATATGAAGAATTATTTTTTGAAACCAAAGGTATATAATAAGTACTAAGCTGATAATATAGTTTTTCTGATATTGGACTTTCAAATTCGATATCCATATCATTTTCCATAGCTGTTGTAAGTAAACCCATTACAAATGCATCACTGCGATTATCACATAAATATTTTTTATATTTTTTATCAAATTCATAATAGCAAACTTTACTTTCAATTTTATGATTATTTGGATTTTCCATAGTTACATTTGCACATAATTGTATTGATTCATCAAATATTAAAGAATCAGTATTTTCCTTTATAAATGGCTTTCCTATTTTAATCTTTTTTCTCATAATAACTACCTTCACTTTCTAAGCTATCTATTATAATTTTAGTATTAATGATTTCTCCAACTGCAGATTCACTACACTTTTTTGGTGATACATAATCGCATATTTTTTTGATTTTTTCAATTGCATCGTTAGGGCATGCCTTAAATCCGCATTTAATCATTGCATCATAATCATTTTCATCATCACCAATATATCCTATTTCATCATAAGACAATTTCTTTTCTTTACTTAATTCTTCTAATTTTTGACATTTATTAGTAACTCCTTGATAAACTTCACTAATATCCATCTCTTTTGCCCTAAGGGAAACAATATTAGAGAATCTTTTTGTCATAATAACTGTTGTTATTCCTAACAAGGATAATTTTTTTAATGGTATTACGTCATGACAATTAAAAGCTTTAAATAATTCACCATCATTACCCATATATATTTTACCATCAGTTAAAGTACCATCTACATCTAAAACTAACATTTTTATATTCATACTATTTCTCTCTATCTATGTTTACCTAACATGTGACTTTCTTCATAATTAACTATTGCATCAACCTTAGGTCCAGAACGTTCATTATAAATATACCGACAAGATAAGTAAGTCCCTATTAATTCTTTTGCAACCATAATTCCGGTAACTTGACTACCTAAAGTAATAATGTTGCAGTTATTGCTAAGGCAAGCACGTTTAGCTGAATAAATATCTTGAATAGGTGCTGCATAAGCCCCTTTAACTTTATTTGCAGCTATCATCATTCCAAGCCCAGTACCACAAAATAAAATACCTCTATCAAATTCGCCATTAGCAACTGCCTCAGCCACTTCTATAGCAACATTAGCATAAATAGGGTCAGGACTTCCAAAATCAACTACTTCATAACCTAAACTTTCGACAAATTTTATCATTTCTTGCTTAAATAATTCAGCATTAGGGTCACAACCCATGGCAATTTTCATAATCTCACGTTCCTTTCATTTTTTAAAACAATTACTAAATCTAGATTTAGTAAGCAAAGATATTTCTTGAGTTCCTTTCCTAGTTTCCATATAATCTCTTAACATTTTAGAAATATCATTATTTATGTCATTAAAATCAGCTTTTACTTTTAATAATTCCAAATCTTTAGTAGCAAAATTTTCGGTATTACTATAACCATCTAACCCTGCAATAGATATTGAATTAACATTTAATAAATCTAACAATCTAAGTAAAAGTATTGTAGAATTGTCTAAATGCTCCCATCCGCATTTTATTAATCTAGAAAAAGAAACAATATATTCTTTATCATCATTTGTTGCATTTTTAATATTAGAAGTTATTATTTTGTTTTTACTTTTATATATATTTTGATTTTGCCAATAACTATATCTTTTTGTATTACTCATATATATATAATTTATATCAATATTATCAGGAATATAATTTATAGAAATTACAATTGGCTTTTTTTCTCTTATAAATTCTACTATTTTATCATTTTCTACTTTAACTGATAACCCCGGAGCTATAATTAAAATATCTTTTCCTTGTAATTTATTTTTTAATTCTTCAATAGTTTCTTTGTCATCAATTTCTGAAGAAACATAATCTATATATGTTTTTTCAAGTAAATCTCGAGAATATTTTTTTCTTGATGTAGCTCCAATTTGATTTAAAATATATCTCATATCTTTAGAACTCATACTATTTTTTTGCAATAAATATTGAATATTATCAACATGGCATCCATAAGCACCAGCAATAAAATATTCAGTATTGTAACCCCAACTACATTTAGTACGAATATTATCCATGTAATTATCAATAATATCTAATAAAGAGTCTATATTGTAATTATATTCCCATTTAGAATTTAGATATTGTGCAATTAATTCAGTTGGAGTATTACCGGCCCCTCTTCCCATTCCTGAAATAGTTCCATCAATAACAACTTCTCTTTTTCCAAATGTCATTCTCGTAAATTCTTGAGATAAGGCATTAGACATTTGCATATTATTATGTGAGTGAAATCCTATTTTACAACTAGAAACTAAATTATGATTAATAATTTCAAACACTCTTTTTAAATCTTCTTGATACATTGAGCCAAAAGTATCAACAATTGAAAAACTATATGGTTCAAATTCATTAACCATGTTTATTAGCTCAATTAATTCTTCATCTGAATACCCTAAAATATCAACAGGTTGAACAAATACTTCATAGCCTTTTTCTTTTATTTTTTTACATACTTCCATGGCTTGATATCTTTCATCTTTCTTAAAGCATTCTCTTATTGCATCAATAGATTCAGGGTCTCTTTCATCTAAATTATCAATTGTATATCTACTATAATCTGTTAAAACTGTAAACAAACATCCTTCTTTGTTTTTTGGAATATATTTCTTTGCCTCCATAGAATTTTTATAAACAGTTTTTCCTGGTCCCATTTCTTTATCTTGAAAAAAACCTACCTCAATAATATCGATTTTAGATTTAACTAATCCAGATATAATACCATTAATATTATTATCACCAAATTCTTTATTTAACAAATAAGCTCCATCTCTTAATGTACAGTCTAACAACTTAACATGTTTCATATTGCCTCCCTAAGAATTTTGTTCTTCAATAATTTTTCTTACTTTTTCTAAATCTTTTTTTGTATCTACTGATAATGAATAAGAATTAATTTCTCTAAAACGGATTTTTATACCATTTTCAAGAAAGCGTATATAATCAATATCTTCTACCTTTTCTATTTTCCCCATCTTTGTATTAACAAAGAAATCTAGTGCTTTTTTATTAAAACATTCAATTCCTACAGTTTTATAATAGTCAAAGAATAAAGTTCCTTTAGGATATGGAATTGGTGTTCTAGAACAATACATTCCTAAATCATTTTCACCTATAACAACCTTTATATTAGCACTGTCAATAGTTTCAGCTGGGTCTACAAGTTTTCTTCTAGCTCCAATAAATATTTCTTCTTGATTATTAACTTCTGTAGGAAGAATTTTTCTAACACTATTAATATCGATTAAAGGTTCATCACCACATATACAAATATAATAATCTGCTTTAATATGTTCAGATACTTCTTGTATTCTAGAAATATGATTAGGATGGTCATTTCTAGTCATGATTACATTCATGTTATATTCCTTACATACTTTTTCAATTCTTTCATCATCAGTTGCTACGTATAATTCATCAAATTCAGTTAAAGCACTTGCTTTTTGATAAACCCACCAAATCATAGGCTTGCCACAAATATCAGCAAGTGGTTTTCCTGGAAACCTTGTAGATGCATATCTTGCAGGTATTACGCCTACTAATTTCATTTATATCAACTCCTCTATTATATTACTTTTTAAAGTAATATATCTTTTTACATCTATGTTTATTATTTATAAAATTTTATACTTTAATAAAATAATAATTAAATTTATTATAACAAAATTGACTAAAATAAGAAATATTTTTGTATATTATAATAAAGTTAAATTTTATTTACCTTTTTTCACTTCTTCCGTTAACTTTCCAAAAAATTCTTCTTCATTATTAGGCATACATACTCCACCTTCTTTAGTAATAACACCAAATTTTTCCCAAAACTCAGCATATTTAGAGTCAAATGCAATTAAATTTGGTTTTATAAATTTAAACAACATATATGCCTTAATCTTGTTTCCAAAAATAGTTTTATATGTTGTAATGCTACTACTGCTTATTGTAATAAATACTTTATCAGAAAAGTCACCAACACAGGTAAGTGCTTCCCATGGAATTCCATCACTTCCCAATGTTTTTATTCCTTTTTTAGAAAATCTATCTTCGCTAGTTCTAGGGTGAAGTTTAATAATTACATTATCTTTGCCAACTATATCAATTATTTTATCGATTATTCTCTCATCATCTATTTCTGGATCATTAGCAAACATTGCTTCTTCAAAAATAATATATTTTTTATCATATTTTTTTAAAGCATCTCCTACATTAAAAATGTCATCAATTGTTTTTTTAAATTCTTTTTTATTAAAAATATCACGATTTATTTTATATATTTTACATGATGGTTTATATATTATATTTTCAGGTTCAAATAAAAGCAATCCATCTATATTTTTTCTAATAGCATAAGAAATTCCACATAATCTATTTCTAATTTCTAACAATTTTAAAAAGCCTCTTACTGGTATAACTTCATCTATAGGTAAATATGATATATAAGCTTCTTCAAACATAAATACTTTTAAACGATGTTTTCTAAAAGCATAGTAACTTCTTATAGATGCAGTAACCAAATAGTAATTCCAACAATACATTTCATCATATACATCAAAATCTTTGGTTATTCTTCTTTTAATTAAAACTTTTGGGAAAAATATATAAAATAGTCTTAATATAAATTGATATATTTTTTTAGCATAGACGATATCTTTAACTTTTACTTCAATGACTTTATTAAAAATGTTAGCTTTTCTTAAATTAGTAGCAATTTTATCATAACCACTAAAAGTATCAGCAATAAAAATATCAACTATATCTTCTTTTTTACAAAACTGTTCTTTTATACATAATGCTACTATTACTTGAAATGGAGTTTCACAATAAATAAATTTTTTCATAGTTTGCCTCACTTTAATCTATTTCTAATAAGTAATTAATTGTCCCCTTTTTTATCACTAAAATATTCCCAAACATTTTGTCCTTTAATAGGGTCGTATATTTCAAATGATTCAAATTTTTCTAATTTGCATGCTTTTTTAAATAAATCTTCAGCTCTCATTCTAAATCCTACATAATTAAGAGTCTTCTTAGGATAATGTCTAACACCCAATGTTTTACTAAACAAAACTTTTAATTTATTTTTTTTGGCTTTTAAAAAGAAAAATTCATGTTCACCTACTTTAAGCATTTCAGGAGTCCAACCATTTATTTTTTTTATAGAATCAGTTTTAGCCAAAAAAATATTTGTACAAATTTCAGTATTATAATATATTTCTTTTGAATAATTATCAAAATTTTTATCCACAACTAATTTAATTTTATTATTATTTATTTCAAATTTGCCATTATAAATATTAATAAATTCTTCCTTATGTAATACTCTTTTAAAACGTTTTAAATCTTTTAAAGCCCATAAAATTGAATATAAACTATCAAATCTAAACCTATTATAATATATTCCACCTACGATGTCACCATTATTTTCAATAAGAATTTTTCTAGCTTGTTCAATATTAGTTCTTTCATCAAATTCAAAATCATCATCACATAATAAGAAATATTTAGTTTTAACATTATTCACTAGGATATTTCTTCCTTTAGATAATCCAATATCATAATCTTCTACTAAATAAGTTAAATTTAATTTTTTAAATTTATTGCAAATAAAATCTTTATAATTTTTTTTGCTATCGTCAACAATAATAACTGGTAATGTAGGATAATATTTTTCAATTGAATTTAATAGTCTTGTTAAATCTTTTTTCCTTTCAAATGTTTTAATTATAATAGATACATCTTTCATATATTTACACCTCATTCTTTTCTATATACAGCTAATGCTATCAAACTTAAAAATAACCAATAATTTGCAAAATCTATTCCTAAAAAATCTGCATATATAAATAATAAAATTAATATTGATATATTATTTTTATTAATTAGTTGTTCAATTATTTTACCAATAATAATAAAAATTATCAACGAGAATATACCATAAATTCTTAAATAAGAAAAAAAGTAATTGTGCGGTTTAATAGGTTTATATAGAATTCCTATTTTTTCACTAATTTTATAACTTAAATCACTTTCCTTTCTATTTAATATAAATATAACATTTTAAAATATTTTTGTAAAATTTTATTTTAAATTATTTCCAGTAAGGTCATTTTTTACTAATAAATTGTAAAATATTTTCATCATCATGTGATCAAATGTCATATGTATATCTTCGTCTATTTGCATATCATCTTCGTTAACATGCATTTTGTAATCAGCTATTTCTTTTAGTTTACCACCATTATATCCTGTAATTCCTAAAACTTTTACTCCTTGTTCTTGAGCATAAATTGCTGCATTTAAAACGTTTTTAGAATTACCAGAACCACTGATACCAATAAATAAATCATTTTTGTTTAATTTATTAATTAATTGGAATCTAAAAATTTCATCATAACTAATATCATTAGCAATAGCCATAACAGTGGCAATATTGTCATTTAAACAATAAAATTTAAATTTTTTATCAATATATTCGGATATTCCTTTATTAAAATCATTTTGCATATGAGATGCTGTTGAAGCACTTCCACCATTTCCACATACATATATTGTTCCATTATTTTGGTATGTTTCATAAATAGCATTCATTGCATCATTTATTTCATCTAAATTTAAATTATTAATGACATTTATTTCTCTTTCATAATATTCTTTAATGGCATTTTTAAAATCTTTCATATTATTTATTTCCTTTCTTTTTGATGACATATTTTTTTACGGCATCTAACAAATCATCAGCAATATATGTTGGTTTAACATCATATTTATTGTCTAAACCAGCTAAACCAGTTTTTACTAAAATTGATTTCATTCCGGCATTCTCAGCCATTTTGATATCTAAAGTAGAATCACCAATAACTATAGATTTTTCAATATCAATATTAAAATCTTTAATTGCTTGTTTTAATAAACCAATTTTTGGTTTTCGGCAATCACAATCAAATTTTAATTCAGGTATTTCACCATCATAGCCTTTATCAGGATGATGAGGACAATAATATAAAGCATTAATATATGCACCATTATTTCCTAATAATTTTTCCATTTTCATATGAATATTTTCTAATTGTTCGGTAGTAACTTCCCCTCTTGCTATTACTGGTTGATTAGTTATAACTATACATAAATATTCTGAATTATTAATAATTTCAATAGCTGATGATACACCATCAATTAAAGTTAAATCTTTTTCGTTTCTTAAAAAGCCAACATATTTATTAATAGTTCCATCTCTATCTAGAAAAATACATTTTTGCTTATTTTTTAAATTCCTTTTTTGAGGAATATTATTAGAGTAATCTTTTTGAACGTTTTCATATCTTTCAGGCGTTCCCATGTCTTTAGCATATTCACTAGATTTATAAGAATACACTTTTCCTTCTTTTATTAAAGGTATAATAATATCGTTTTCATAATTATATTTTTTTAATTCATTAATATAATTTAAAGTATTAGGTGAAAAAATCATTACACCAGCATTAACTAAATTATGGTAATTATAACTACTTCTATCATTATTTTTGCTATCAAAATTTAATACTTTATCATCACTGTCAGCAATAACTAAATCACTATCATATGGATGATTATTAGGATGAGTTAATAAAGTTATATCTGCTTTTTTAGTTTGATGGAATTTAAACATTTTTTCAAAATCGATATCTATAAAAACATCTGCTAAGAGAAAGATAAAATCTTCGGACATTTTATCTTTTAAATAATAAAGAGAACCAGCAGTTCCAAGTGGAAAGTTGGCATCTTCTTCTATATAGGAAATATTAACTCCTAAATCACTTCCATCTTTGAAATAATCTTTTATTACATTGCCTAAATGGCAAATTATTATAATGATATCTGTAATTCCTGACTTTTTTAAATTCATAATTTGATGATACAAAACAGGATAACCTGATATTTCTAACATTGGTTTAGGAATAGTATTACCTGTAATACTGCTAATTCTAGTTCCTTTTCCACCTGCTTGAATAACTGCTTTCATACTTTTTATCAGTTATATTATTATAACCGATGCCTCTCTTTCTTATTTAGATTTTTTGATAATTTTTGCTGGAACTCCTACTGCTGTACAGCCATCTGGGATATCACTAACTACTACAGCATTGGCACCTATTTTTACATTATTTCCAATTTTTACTTCACCTATTATTCTAGCCCCTGCCCCAATTAAGACATTGTCGCCAATTGTAGCAGACTTATTAGGCTTGTGAGGATCATCAGCAATAGTTACTTGCTGAAGTATAGTTTACCCCCCCCCCTAGCCTAGCATGGTGGGAAATAATTATGCCATTTAAACCATGAGGTAATTTCGGTGGGGTTTTAAAATAAGCTCCACTATTAATATTAGTTCCAAAAGATGCATTATTGTAAGCATCACTTTTTTTAATTTTATATAACATTAAAACTTTTATAATTTTACTTGTTTTATTATTTGGGTCGGTTACAATGTTTCTATATTTCCAATACTTTTCTGGATTATAATGTTGAATATGTTTTCTCATAGTATAAAAAATACTTTTATTAGGATCAGTATTCATATTATCTACCACTCTTTAGAGATTTTACAGTTTCTCTAACTGCTTCATCTGAAGTATGTTTTGCTTTCCAACCTACCCTATGAATTTTAGTAAGGTCATATTGGAATTTAGGAACATCACCTTTCCAACCAACATTTCCACCTGTATATTTATAAGTAACATTTTTATAACCTAATTCTTCACAAACTATATCAGCAATTCTGGTAACAGAGGTTGCTGTTTCTACTCCAACATTATATATTTCTACACCTTTTTTAATATCTTTAGTCATCATCATGATGCAATCAACTAAATCAAGAACATAAATATATGGTTTAGTTTGGGTTCCATCTCCTAGTATTTCTAATTCATTAGGATTATTTAATAATTTTTTAGCAAAATCATGGATAACACCATGAGTTAAATTTGGTCCTATTACATTTGGAAATCTAAAAATCATGGTATTAAAATCATTCATATAAGAATATGAAGAAATAAAACTTTCTGAAGCAGCTTTAGCTCCACCATAATAAGATATTGGTAATAAACCTCCTAAATTTTCAGAAAGTAATTTTCCATTTTCATCTCCATATATAGCTGATGTTGATGAGAAAAATAAATTTTTAATATTATTTTGTTTCATTAATTCAAGAACACCTCTGGTTGTCATAAAGGTATCATTATAATCAACATCTGGATTTTTTCCACCTTTTTGAATATCACTATTAGCAGCTAAATGGTATACAATATCGATTTTTTCATCTTTTAATTTTTCACAAAATAATTTATTATAAGAAATATCAATCATATAAAATTTATAATTTTTATTATTTTTAAATTTATCAATATGTTCTTGTTTTCCTAATGTAAAATTATCTACTACAATAACTTCATTTCCTTCATTTAATAATCTTTCAACTAAATGAGTGCCAATAAAGCCAGCTCCTCCTGTAACTAATGCTTTCATACTTTTTTACCTCCTTAATTAACAAATATAACTGTAGTTCCTTGATGATCAAATTTAAATTCCAGTTCTGGCAAATCTTTCATTTCTTTTCTAAATTTTTCTTGTTTTTCTTCTGGAACATAAAATAGAAAAAAACCACTTCCTCCAGCACCTAATAATTTACCACCTAGGGCACCAGCTTTAATTGCTCGGTCATATATTTCATCAAAAAAACAATTTGAAATTCCATTTGCTAATGTTTTTTTTATTTTCCAATTATAGTCAAGTATTTCTCCCACTTTATCAATATTATTATGTTCTAATTCATATTTTAAAGTATAAGTCATTTCCATAATTTTCTTTTGACCTTCTTCTTTATCTTTAACATTAATAATATTTTGAGATTGTTCATTTAATATATTGGATGCATGATGTTCACCACCAACATATAACATTATTAGATTACGTTCTAATTTTTTAAAATATTCATAATTTAGTAAGACTGGTTCAACATCTACACTTCCATCTTTATTAAATTTATAAAAATTTAAACCTCCATAGGACGCTGCATATTGATCTTGTTTACCACTAGTTGTGTGAACAATATTATTTTCTATATCACACGCTAAGGTTGCTAATTCTTCTTTAGAAATATATTCTCTTTTATAGCATTTTAAATTCTGTAATAAACCAACGGTAAATGAACTTGACGAACCAAGTCCAGTTCCACTTGGAATATCAGCTATCGAAGTTATTTCTAATCCTTCTAGTTGTTCTTTTTTTAAGCATTCTCTAAAAATATTATGTTGAATGTCATTTAAATTTTGAACGATTTCAGTTTTAGAATATTTTAAAGCAGTTGTTTTTTTATCAAAAGATGGATGGCTAGTTATATACATATATTTGTTTATAGTGGTGCTTATAACACATCCTCCATGCTTTTTATAAAATGTATCTATATCACTTCCACCACCACATAAACTTATTCTAAATGGTGTTCTTGTTATTATCATTTTTAATACCCCCTTAATTATTTCTTAAAATATATTTATAAGCAAATTTTCTAGCAAAATTTGGAGTATATACCATTGCATACATATTTATAATATTTAAACAATATCTAGAACGATTAATCATATTATTTTCATACATATATTTTTGAATCTTTTTCCATAATGCTATTTGAATTTTATTTCCTCTTCTTTTTTCAAAACCATTACCAATTCTAGCATATACTAATGGAATATTAATATTTTCTAATTTCATTTTGTTATTAATCATTCTTATCCATAATTCATAATCTTCAAGCATTTTTTGCGAGTTATAATTTCCAACTTTTAAAACAGAATCTTTTTTCATGCAAACAGTCATGTGATTTAATGGATTTCTTTTTTGAGCATATTTATAAATTTCATCGCCTGTTGGCATATTTTTAATTCTTATATTTTCTTCATCAATGTTTTCTTTAAATTCATATATTGATGTCCCAAGGACATCAACTGTAGAATTTTTTAACATAAAATCCATTTCTTTTTCAAATCGATTATTAACACATATATCATCAGTATCAGCGCGCATTACATAATTATATTTACATTTTGTTAACCCATAGTTTAATGATGCTCCTAAGCCCTTACCATCTTCTATCTCAAAAGTTTTAATAATATTATATTTTTTCTTTAATTGCTTAACCATTTTTTCTAATTCATCAGGTAACTTTCCTTCGATTACTAAAACAACTTCACTTGGTTTTAATGTTTGATTAACAACACTTTCCATTGCTTCTTTTAAAAATTCTGGATTTTCTTTTTTATATAACGACATTAGGACTGAAAATTCTGTTTTTTTCATACTTACCCTTCTTTCAACAAACATTCTATCATATACTCATCAAAATTTCTACTATTACAAATTAACCTCAAATAAAAAAAGTAAAATATAGATTGAGTAGAAGTATGGGTCACCCCATACAACCCTCTCAGAACTGGACGTGCGCAGTTAACGCATCCAGCTCTTCAT
>CANQIL010000034.1 GCA_947624045.1 uncultured Bacilli bacterium | reverse complement strand
CTTTTTCCCTTTAATACTTTAGCTTATTCTAATAGAGTTGTAGTAGGTGGGGAAAATATTGGAATTGAAGTACATTCTAAAGGTGTTTTAATAGTTGATTTTTATGAAGTTAATGGTAAATTAATTGGTAAAGAAGCTGGTTTTCAAGTTGGAGATATAATTACTAAAGTTGATGGTGTTACGATAAATGGTATTGAAAACTTAACTGAACAGTTAGAAGGAAAAACAGGTAGTGTTGAATTTACTGTAGAGAGGAATCAAAAGGAAAAAAATATTTCCATGAACTTAGAAGAAGAAAGTGATATTTTAAAGACTGGTTTATATATAAAAGACCAAATAAATGGTGTTGGAACATTATCATATATTGACCCGGAAAGTAGGATTTTTGGTTCACTAGGACATGAAATTATTGAAAAATCGACTGTTTCTAAATTTGAGATAAAAGATGGTGAAATTTACGAAGCTAATGTTGCGAATATCATCAAAAGTAAAGATGGTCGAGCTGGAGAGAAAAATTCTACTTATAATCGAGATAACGTCTATGGTGAGATAAAAGAAAATGAAATTACGGGTATTTTTGGTGAATATACTGATGATTTTTCTAATCGTGAATTAATGGACGTTGGTAAAATAAGTGATATTCATACGGGAAAAGCTAGTATAAGAACAGTTATAAAAGATGATAAAAAAGAAGATTTTGATATCGAAATTATGTCAATAAATGAGGGTAGTAAAACGAAAAATATTTTATTTGAAATAACGGATGAAGAATTGCTTCAACAAACAGGTGGCGTTATTCAAGGAATGAGTGGTTCACCTATCTTACAAGATGGTAAGATTATTGGAGCAGTTAACTATGTTATTGTAAACGATACATCTAAAGGTTATGGTGTATTTATTACGACAATGTTAGAAGAAGGCGAAAATTAAAAAGAGTTAGGTCTCTTTTTTTTGCTTTTTTATTAGTTTAGCATGAACAACAATTCTACCACCACTATTATTTTCACACGTTGATAAAGTAAGAATTTTATCATCACTATCAACACTTGTAGAAGTCTTAACAATTGACCTTGACTGCATCGTTTGAAGCCACTTGTCTTTTTTCTTAGTAGTACCAAAATTATTCATTAAATAATACGTTTCTTCTTTAATAGTATAAAGAGAAAATATTTGAAAAACATAATTTGTTTTAGGTGTAGAAATATTAATTACGTAGTTATCTTTATTATTTTGCCAAGAAGAAGTTAAGACATTTTTTAAGGAACCAAAAACAGTCTTATCTAAGCGACCATGGCCATAAATAATCGTATTACTATCAGTAAAGTTACTTTCATTACGATAATCCATAAAAACCCAACCAGCATAATTTTTAGATTTATCAAAAGCATGAGTTAAATAATATTTATTGTCACTACTCTTAACAACAGGGTAATTTATATTAGTATTAGGTACATTAATAAAAGCTATCGTGTCACTATTTTTCTTTAAAAGATTAGAAAAATCAACATTATAAAAAGGAAACTTTACATAGTACCAATAATCACTTTCTTTATCTTGAGGTGGATTAACTAAGTCGCCTTCTTCTTCTAAAGAAGTAGGTTTTGCTATATCAAATAATTCAATACCAAGCTTTTCGATTCTTATATTATCTTTATTCCAAGAAAATAATTTTAAACTATTACAAGTAAAAATAATTAAAAAAATACTAAAAAGAAACCAAAAGAATAGCGGTTTAAGACGAGATTTTTTTTCTTTATATAAAGCTTTATATATTTCACGTGATATTTTGATATGACCATTCTTATCAGTAACACTTCTTAAGACATTATTTTTCTTTGGCAAAAATATCACCTCGTTTTTTAAATTATATCATCTTTAAATATGTTTTCCAAGCCTTGACAGTTTTCTTTTAACGTGTTATTTTGTACCTAAAGAGGGTGATTAACATGAAAAATCTAACTATTTTACCAGCCGATACTTATATTGTTTTAAATAAAACAGTTTTAACAGATAAAGACCGTAAGATTATTTCAATGCTATATCAACCTATTATTGGCTTTTCTGCTACTATGCTTTATTTTACTTTACTTGATGATTTAGATAAACTTGAGCTTATGAGTGAAGATTTAACGCATCATCATTTAATGGCTACTATGCAATTAAAATTAGAAGATATAGTTATAGCTAGAGAAAAACTTGAAGCAGTTGGGTTAATTAAAACTTATTTAAAAAAAGATACTATTAATCATTATGTATACTTAATATTTTCACCTCTATCACCTAATGAATTTTTTAATCATCCTATCTTAAATATCGTTTTATATAATAACTTAGGTAAAAAAGAATATGAGCGTATTTTAAATTACTATAAAATTCCTCGTATTAATTTAAAAGATTATGAAGATGTAACAGCTTCTTTTGATGAAGTATTTACATCGGTTAGAGGAACAATTTTAGAAATAAATGAAGATGTTACGAAGAGAGATTCTAATAATATTTTAATTAATAAAGGAATTGACTTTAATCTTTTAATTTCTAGTATTCCCTCATCACAAATTAGTGATAAGTGTTTTAATAAAGAAACAAAAGAGCTTATTAATGCTTTAAGTTATACCTATAATCTTAATACTTTAGATATGCAAGGACTTGTCCGTAATGCGCTTAATGAAAAAGGCTTAATTGATAAAATGCTTTTAAGGAAAAGTTGTCGGGAATATTATCAATTTGAAAATAGTGGTAATTTACCAACTCTTATTTATAATAAACAGCCAGATTACTTAAAGAAACCTAAAGGTGATAATTCTAAGTGGGCTAAAATGGTTTACGCTTTTGAAAATCTTAATCCTTACCAATTTTTAAAAGCTAAATATAAAGGAGCAGAACCTACAGATAGAGATAAAAGACTTATTGAAAATTTATTAGTTGACCAAAAATTAAATCCAGGCGTTGTCAATGTCTTAATTGCTTATGTTTTAAAAATAAATAACGAACAATTAAAGAAAAGCTATGTGGAAACAATTGCAGGTCAATGGAAAAGGCTTAATATAGAAACAGTAGAAGAAGCTATGAAAATAACGGAAAAAGAACATAAAAAGCTTCGTAAAATAGTTAAGCCAACTGATGAAAAAACAAAAGACAAAAAAGAAAACTTACCTCTATGGTTTGATAAAAATACAGATATAGAAGAAGTATCTAAAGAAGAAGAACAAGAAATGGAAGATATCTTAAAACAGCTAATTTAAAAATTTGCATTGTCTAAATTATGGTGCTATAATAGGAAAGGATTTGTTGTCAAAAATATGTCAATAGATTTAAAGATATTTATTATGATTTGTAATAATTTAAAAGAATATGATATTATAAATAAGTAATAAGCATAAAATATAACGTAAGGAAAGATTATATGGACTATATAAAAGATAATGATAATTTAGAGTTTTTTGAAATTATAAAGCCAATTATTGAAAATGAAGAATTTCAAAAATTAAAAAATATAAAGCATCATGGTATTACTAGATATAATCATTGTATGCGAGTAGCTTATTATTCGTATAAAGTTACTAAAAGCTTACATCTTGATTATAGGGAAGTAACAGTTGCGGCTATGTTACATGATTTCTTCTTAGAAGATAGTAGTGAAAAAAGTGATTTAAAACAGTTAAAAAATCATCCTATGAAAGCTTTAGAGAATGCTAAAAAATATTTTGTACTTACCGAAAAACAAGAAGATATTATTAGTAAGCATATGTTTCCTGTTGGCTTAAAGCCACCACTTTACTTAGAAAGTTGGTTAGTAGATATTGTTGATGATGTAGCAGCTGTTTATGAAAAATCAAAATCAACTAAAAAAGAAATACAAGCAGCTATGACATTTTTACTATTAGTATTTATTAATTTTATTAAGTATAATTAAAGAGTTAGATTAGCTCTTTTTTTAATGAAAAAATTATGATATACTTTTTTTAGAAAGAAGGATTTAATATGAGTAAGACTTATATCTTTGGGCATAAAAAGCCTGATACTGACTCCGTATTATCCGCTATTAGTCTTTCATATTTAAAGAATAAATTAGGGGAAGATACAGAAGCTAGGATATTAGGAAATGTTAATAAAGAAACAACTTTTGCCTTAAATTATTTTAAATTAGATATGCCTAGATACTTAAATGATGTTAAATTACAATTAAAAGATATAGGATATCATAAAGGCTTTTTCATTAAAGATACCGCATCAATTTATGAAGCTTATCAATTAATGTTAAAAGATGGACTAACAGGAGTACCTGTTGTTGATTCAGATAATAATTTTACGGGGCTAATTACTATTAAAGATTTATCACATACAATTATTAATGAAAATATTGAAGATTTATGTACCTCTTATGAAAACTTAATGTTAGTTTTAAAGGGTGAGGGTATTTTAAAATTTGATAATAATATAATAGGTAAATTAATAGTAGCCGCTTATCGAAGTACTACTTTTATTGAAAATATTGATTTAAATAAAGATATGATTTTAATAGTAGGAGATAGGCATAGTGTTATAGAATATGCTGTTAAAAAAGGGGTAAAATTAATTATCTTATCAGGAGATTCAGAAATAAAGAGTGAACATATTGAATTAGCTAAGCAAAATAATGTTAATATAATAAGAACACCATATGATACATATCATGTTACTAGATTAGTAGGGTTAACTAATTATATAAAAACAATGATTAGATGTTTTAATCCTATTAAGTTTGAAGAATTAGAATTTGTTGATACTGTAATTGATATAAATAATAAATTAAAACATACTAATTATCCAATAGTTAATAAGAAAAATAAATGTTTAGGTTTACTTAAAATAACAGACCTATCTGAAAAGAGTCCTAAGAAAGTTATATTAGTTGACCATAATGAAAAAGCCCAAAGTGTTGAGGGAATAGAAGAAGCTGAGATTTTAGAAATAATTGACCATCATAACTTAGGAAGTATAACGACAAATAACCCAATTAATTTCCGTAATATGGCTGTTGGCTCTACTTGTACAATTGTCTATACAATGTTTAAAGAAAGACAAATTACTATTCCTTATGAAATAGCCGGAGCATTAATTTCGGGTATTATATCAGATACTTTAATTTTAAAAAGTCCAACTACTACTAAAAAAGATATTGAAGCCGTTACTGATTTAAGTAATATACTTAATATTGATTATAAAGAGTATGGGTTAAAATTATTAAAAGCTGGTACATCATTAGAGGGAATGAGTAAAGAAGATGTACTATATAATGATTATAAATTATATACTGTTAATGATAAAACTTTTGCGATAGGACAGTTTTTTACAATGAATTTTTCTGATATTGAAAAAGAATTATATTTATATGTTCATGTTTTAGATGAAGTAGCGGAAGCTAATAATTATGTTTTAGTTTGTTTATATGTAACAGATATTATTAGAAATGGTAGTTATATTTTATATAATAAAAAAGCTAAAGACTATATAGATGTTATTTATCAAAAAGATGTCGAAGAGGGCTATTTCATTGAAGGATGCTTATCACGTAAAAAACATATTGTTCCTGAGGTAATGAGTGTAATTGAAAACTAGGAGGTTTTATGAAAGAGACAATAATTTTAATGATAAAAGGTTTTATAATGGGAATTGCGAATATAATTCCTGGCGTTAGTGGAGGAACATTAGCTTTGACTTTAGGTATTTATGAGAATTTTATTGGCGCCATTAGTCATTTCTTTTCTAAGTTAAAAGAAAATATAAAGTTTTTATTACCTGTTTTTATAGGTATGGGCTTATCTATTCTTACTATGAGTAGTGTCATTGATAGTAGTTTTAAACATTTTCCCGTACCGACAACTCTTTTCTTTATGGGTTTAGTAATAGGAGGAGTTCCTCTTTTAAAAAAGAAAGTAGCTAATTCTAAAGAAAAAAAGCAAATATCTAGTTATGTTATAATGCTTCTTACTTTTGCTCTGGTAATATTTTTAGCTATAGCGCCAATTTTATTTAGTGGTTTTAAGGAAGCTAATTTTAATAATTTAAATATGAGTGGTTACATACTTTTATTTCTAGTCGGAGCAATAGCGGCTGCCACTATGATTATTCCCGGTGTTAGTGGGTCGTTAGTATTAATGCTTTTGGGATATTATTTTCCGGTTGTTAAGACGATAAAAGCTTTAGCTCATTTAAAAAATATTTCTACAAATTTAGTAGTTTTAGTTATTTTTGGTTTAGGTGTTTTAGTTGGTATTGTTATGGTTGCGAAATTAATTGAATTTTTACTTAAAAAATATGAAGCAAAAACGTATTTTGGTGTCTTAGGTTTTATTTTAGCCAGTATAGTCGCCATTCCTATTTCCGTTTATCATGAAATTGGTAGTATTAGTTTTACTTTGTTCCCAACAATTATCGGAGTAGTTTTGTTACTAGTTGGAATTATAATAGGTTATAAGTTAGGAGATGATTAGAATGAGTATAGTCGCAATATTTATATTATCATTAATTCAAGGGGTGGCTGAATTTTTACCTATATCTTCATCAGCCCATTTAATTATTTTTAGAGACCTTTTTGGTATAGGTAAAGGAATGAGTGCTAATATGGAGTTAACTTTTGATATAGCTCTTCATTTAGGAACTCTTTTAGCTATAGGTGTTTTCTTCTTTAAAGATTTTCTTAATATGATTATTAAAGGTTTTACTAAAGGTGTTAAAGATAAAGATGGTAAAGTTTTATGGTACTTAGTAGCGGCAACTATTCCGGCTGCTATAGTAGGTGTGTTATTTGAAGATACTATTGAAAATATTATTCGGAAAAAATATATTGTTATTGCTTTAGCTTTAGCTATTATGGGTGTAATTATTTATGTAGCAGATAAGTATAGTAAAAGTAATAAAGAAATAAAAGATATTTCCTTAAAAGATGCTCTTATTATAGGGTGTAGTCAAGTATTTGCCTTGATTCCTGGTTTTTCTAGAAGCGGAACAACTATTGCGGCCGGTAGAGTTTTAGGTATTGAAAGAGAAGATGCCGCTAAGTTTTCTTTCTTCTTAAGTGCCCCTGTAGTTTGTGGCGCAGTTGTTTTAAAATTACTTGATAAAGAAACCTGGAGTATAATCCTAGCTTCACCAATGACCTTTATATTAGGAATATTTTTATCATTTGTCGTTGGCTTAATTTGTATTAAATGGTTACTTAAATATTTAGATAATCATAACTTTAAAATCTTTATGATTTATCGTTTAGCTTTAGCGGCGATAGTAATTTTATATTTATTCTTAAGCTAGAAAAAGTAATAGAAATGGATGGGTTAGTATGAAAAATATTCAATTGGGCTTAATCACAACACTACTTTTAGGAATCTTTATTATAATAGGTGCCCTAATAGCTTTGATTGCTAAGAAAAAGCAAAAGGTAGTTGACTTTTCAATTGGTCTTGCTTTAGGAGTAATTTGCTCTTTAATTATAACGGACTTAGTACCAGAAATAATTGAGAATCTGCATTTACGTTATATTTATGTATTCTTAATTTGTACTACTTTAGGTTATATAATATTAAAGTTTTTAGATACTTTTATTCCTGACCATGAAGAAGAGTTAATGAATAAGAAAGAGTTAAAAAATAATTTAGTACATATTGGTATTGTTACATCTTTAGCCGTTGTTTTACATAATATTATTGAGGGAATGGCTGTTTATTCAGCTATACTTTCCGATACCTCTTTAGGAATAGCTATTACTTTAGGAGTAGGTTTTCATAATATTCCTTTAGGTGTTGTTATAGCGGGGGCTTTTTATCAAAGTAATCAAAATATGAGTAAAACAATTCTTTCTATTTTATTAGTATCTTTATCAACTTTTGTAGGTGGTATTGTTATGTTCTTTTTAAATTTGAATACTATTAATTCTTTAATACTAGGAATACTTTTATCAATAACTTTAGGTATGTTATTGTTTATTGTAATAAGTGAGTTAATACCTAGATTTTTACTTACTAAAGATAAAAAAACATCTTGTATAGGAATGGCTTTAGGTGTAATTATTATGTTAATAGCTTTATTATTTTAAGGGGATTTGTTTTATGTTTTATAAATTATGTTATTTATTTTTACAATTTATGTTTTTTTCAATTATAGGTTATGTAGTTGAAGTAATTCATGTAAGTATAAATTCTAAAAAGATTAATCTTTCACGAGGTTTTTTAATAGGGCCTTATTTACCTATCTATGGACTTTCTTGTGTAGTAATGATTTGTTTATTAAAGCGTTATGAAGAAGACTTATTTGCTTTATTTGTTATGTCAGCTTTAGTTTGTACAGTCTTAGAATATTTAACTAGTTTAGTTTTAGAAAAGATATTTAAGTTACGTTGGTGGGATTATTCAAAGAAAAATTTTAATGTCAATGGCAGAGTATGTCTTGAAAATTCTGTTCTTTTTGGATTAGGTGGTATTGTTGTTGTGAGGGTGATAAATCCCTTTTTAATGAAATGGTTAGATTATTTATCTGTCTTTGCCCTACAGACTTTAGCGATAATTATTTTATTGGTATTTTTAGCTGATTTTGCTTTATCTTTATTTGTTTTAATTCGCTTAAAGATAAATGTTAATAAGTTTACAAAGATGGATGCGACTAGTGAGATAAAAAAAGAGGTAAGAGCATCTTTAGAAAAGTATACAACTTTAACTATACGTTTAGTTAAATCATTCCCTACAATTAAGTATCCTAACTCAAAAGCTTTTAGTAATTTTAAATCTTCTTTACTTAAAACAAAAGAAGAATTAAGAAAGATAAAAAGAAAAGTAGAAGACCGTAAGATGAGTCTAAAGTAAAGGAAGTGTAAATTTACATTTCTTTTTTATTCAGCTCTTGACAACACCCAATGGGGGGGGGGTATGCTATAGTTAGATGAAAATAGAAACAGTGGAAAAAAGGTGCTTGAAATGAATAGTAGAAAAACTAAAATAATTATAATAGCTTGTCTTTGTGTAGCAGTCTTAGGCTTATCAATTGGCTATGCTTTATTATCAACAAGACTAAATATAACAGGTACGGCTAAGGTGCCGGCTAATACGTGGGACGTAGTATTTTTAGAAAATGAAATACAAACTACCAAGACAGGAATGGCTAAATGTGATAAAGGTACAATTGAGGGAACTAGTATTTCTGGAATGAGTGTCGAATTTACTAAGCCAGGAGATTCTTGTACTTTTAATATACCTGTAAAAAATACAGGAAATATTTCTGCTAAATTAGTAGACGTAACAGGAAAGAGTTCTAATTTAACATTTGTAGGTAGTGGTAAAACAGCTTTAAGTGACCAAGAATTATTACAAAAAAATGTAGTTTATGAAGTTAATTATGGAACTACACCTATTAAGGGAGATACTAACTTTTCAAATATTGAATTATTAAAAGCAACTAATGAAATTACAGTAACTTTAAGAGTAACCTTTAAACATAGTGCTGATGATATTCCAAAAAATCCAGTAACATTAGGAGGTTTAGATAGAGGTTTTATCTTTGAAAGTTTATCAGAAGAAGAAAGTGAAAGTCAAGGTGGCTCAAGCCTAGATACTATACCAAATGCACCAGAGTTAAATGGAGATATGATACCAGTCTATTATGAAGCTACAAGTGCAACAACAGGAGAGTGGAAGAAAGCCGATATAAATAATGCAAATAATAATTGGTATGACTATTCTAATCAGAAATGGGCTAATGCTGTAACAGTAATTTCAGAAAAAAGAAATGAAATAAAAAATGCATCAGTTGGAACTGCAATTGATATGGATTATATAAATACAATGTGGGTCTGGATACCAAGATATTCTTATACAATTAAGAGCGAAAATGGAACAGACTATTTTGGAAAAGCTAGTTTTGGAAATAATAAACCTACTCAAGCTCTGCCAGGAGAGATAGATGTCAAGTTTATTTCAAAAGTAACGGAAACCGGAAATGCTCAGTATATAGGAGATACTCCAACCAATTGGCGTACTAATGAAGCTTTTGATTTTGGTGGAGAAAAGAGAAGTGGAATATGGGTAGGTAAATTTGAAACTACGGGTAGCTTGTTAAAAGATAGACAAGCTTGTGTAGATGAAACTTGTGATGTTAGTAAAGTAACAATAAAACCAGAAGCGACATCACTAAGGACTCAAACATTAAGTAGTTTTTTCTTCATGTCAAGAAGTATATATGTAAGCTATGCGGATATTTATGGATTTAATAAAAATAGTGGCGACTTACATATGATGAAAAATGATGAATGGGGAGCAGTTGCCTATCTATCCCAAAGTAGATATGGCAAATACGGAAATAGTGAATATACAGGAGCTAACAAAGAAGTATATATAAATAATGATAGTGGCTATATAACAGGACATAGCGGAGGAAGTCCAAGTGCTAGTAGTTCGGCAACAAAATATGAATATAATGATATGACTAATTTAGGTGAAGGCCAAAGCCAAGCCGGACCAGGTGCTTCTACAACCGGAAATATAACAGGCATATATGATATGAATGGTGGAGCATATGAGTATGTAATGGGTGTATTAGAATATGATGAGCAGGGAGTAGAAGAAAATGAAGGAAAAATCGCAACAGGCTCATCTGGATTTAAAGGGTTAAGTAGTAGTGGAAGTTCAACCGGAAGTTATGACTTGCCAAATGAGAAATACTATAACAAATACAAAAGTGCAAATCCAACATCAAATATTCGGTCATTAGCTAAGCCAGAAAAAGCTTGTAATGGAGGGGTGTGTTACGGACAGGCTTTATCAGAAACTTCAAATTGGTATAGTGATCATATTTCTTTTGTTTACCGTATTGGCCCTTGGTTCGACCGTGGTGGCTACTACAACGGTTATACCACATCTACAGGAGTGTTCTATGCATACAGCACCGATGGTTATTCCAACAATAGTGTCTCTTGTCGCTTAACCTTAATTCCATAAAACTTCGTATAATTGGACTATTTCAGAAATATTTTTGAAATAGTTTTTCGTCTTGTAAAAAATTATGATAATATATAATAAAGAGATAATTAAAGGAGATAACTAAAATGGAAAAAAAATTAAATCTTAATAAATATATTTTTAGAGGATATGATATTAGAGGTAGAGTACCTGATGAACTTGATGAAGATACGGCTTATACAATAGGATTAGGTTTTGGTAGTTATATTAAAAAAATAGGCAAAACTACTTGTGTAGTTGGACATGATAATAGAATAAGTAGTCCTATGTTATATAATGCTTTAATAACAGGTATTACTGAAACAGGAATTGATGTTTTAGCTCTTGGTTTATGTACAACACCAATGTATTACTATGCTTGTATAAAACTAAATGTTTTTAGTGGCGTAATGGTAACAGCCTCTCATAATCCTAAAGATGATAATGGTTTCAAATTTGCTTTTGATGAGAAAGGTAATTGTAAAGGACAAGAAATTCAAGACTTTTTAGACTTTATATTAGAAGATAACTTTACTAAAGGAGAAGGAATGATAGAAGAAGTAGATATTACTAATGACTACTTAGAATTATTTAGAAATAGTTTCTCTTTTGGTAATCATCGCTTGAAAGTAGTAATTGACCCAGGTAATGGTACAACAAGTATTATTGCAAAAAAGATATATGAGAGATTACCAATTGATTTAATTTGTATTAATGATATAAGTGATGGTACTTTTCCTAATCATCATCCTGACCCTTGTGTTGAAGATAATCTAAAACAATTAAAAGAAAAAGTCATAGAAACTAAAGCTGATATTGGCCTAGCCTTTGATGGTGATGGAGATAGATTAGGGATAGTTTCTAATGAAGGAGAGTTTATTCCTACTGATAAATATATGATAATTATAATTAGAGATATAATTAATAAAGTTAGTAAAAAAGTCTTCTTATATGATGTAAAATGTTCTAAAAGCTTAAGTGATGAAATAGAAAAATTAGGAGGAAAAGGAATTTGTTACCGAACAGGAAACTCTTATACTAAAGCAAAAGTAAAAGAAGAAGACTTGCCTTTTGGTGGAGAATTATCTGGTCATGTTTACTTTAGAGACCGCTTCCTTGGTTTTGATAGTGGCCTATATGCCGGAGTTCGTCTTTTAGAAATTCTATCTAATACTGATAAAACAGTTATGGAGTTACTAAGTGGTATAAACGAATACTACGCAACTGAAGAAATAAAAATACCAACAGAAGATAATAAAAAATTTGAAATTATTGCTAAAGTAAAAGATTATGTTATAGATAAAAATTATGATTACTTAGATATTGACGGGGTAAAAGTTTTATTTAATGATGGTTGGGCTTTAGTTAGAGCTAGTAATACTGGTCCTAATATTACTGTTAGATTTGAAGCTAGTACTAAAGAAAGATTAAATGAATTAACTTGTGAATTTACTAATTTAGTTGATAATATAAAGAAAAATTTTAATTAGCCTTGATTTTATATGTAAAAATACCTATAATAAAACAAGAAAAGAGGAGAATTACATGATAGATACATTATCAATTGGTTTTGAAACTAGTAAAGATAGGCAAATGGCTTTAAGTTATGATATTAAAGATATAAAAGAATTACAAATACCAAAAGACCCAGTACTAGCTTATTTATCTATTAGAAAATTTGCAAATGAAGAAAAAGTAGTTACTGATACTTATATTTATATGGTAGGTTATGAAATTGATAAAAGTGAAGTTGATATAGAAGAAGTATATAACTTATTTAATTTTAAAGAATGTCTTAGTAAATGTACTCAAGAAGATAGAAAAGTAAATACAAACTCACAAAATGCTTTAGTAAGAACATTTGCTGATAGTGATGAATTAATTCAAGCTGTTGTTGATTTTACTACAAATTTTCTAGATGATAAAGAAATATCAGTAGTAGATGAAAGTCCAAAAATTTATTGTAAAATGTAATGTAAAAATGAAGCTCTTTACTTGAAAAAAGAAGCTTCTTTTGTTATATTGAAGATAGAAAACAAAGCTACACTAGTTGTAGTTTTTAAAATGTCTTGGAGGGTTGTATGGCTATTAGTGAAGTAGAATTTCAAAAAGAGTCTAAAATATTATATAAAGTGGGAAAACTACTTAATGATACAATAGAATCATTAGGCTTTGATGTTAATAAAGAGGAAGAAGAACTAGTAAATTTTAAAAAAATGATGTGGGAGAATGCTAGTAATTTTGATGATGCCGAAGAAAGCCAAGTAAAATTAATGACTTCTAGTGAAGAAAATAAAGCTTTAATGAAAAAAAAGTATTTTCAAAGATTACTACAAATAAAAAAGAAACCTTATTTTGCTTCTATAGTTTTTAAAGATGATGATGGTGAGATTTTTAATATTTATATGTCTCTTACTTATTTAAAAGATAAAGACTCTAATAATATTTTATATGACTGGCGAAGTCCTATATGTAGTTTATTTTATGATTATGAAACAGGTCCCTGTGAATATAGTGCTCCTGGTGGTGTATTCCAAGGCGAATTAAAAAGAAAAAGACAATATAAAATAGATGATAATAAATTAGTAGGTGTTTTTGATAATACACTAAATATTGATGATGAAGTATTACAAGAAGTATTAGCTAAAGAGTCTAATGATAAAATGAAAAACGTTGTTAATACGATTCAACAAGAACAAAATAAAGTAATTAGAAATTTAGAAGATAATAATCTAATTGTTCAAGGAATAGCTGGTTCAGGTAAAACAACTGTAGCTCTTCATCGGATAGCTTTCTTACTTTATCGCTTAGAAAAATTATCTAGCAATAATATTTTAATATTTTCACCTAATAATATATTTACGGAATATATTTCTGAAGTATTACCATCCTTAGGAGAAGCTAATACCTTACAAACAACTTTTAACGATTATCTAGCAACTTTTATTACTGAATATAAAGATGTTGAAGAGTTTACTAATTTTATTTCAAGATATTATTCTTACCAAGAAGACTATCCTGAATTAGTAAAATATAAACAGAGTGATGAGGTCATTGCCAACTTAGATGATTATATAGATGAGTATGTTGACAAGGCGTGTTTTTTAGAAAATATTAAGATAGATGAAAAAGTAAAAGTATCTAAGGATGAGTTAAATGAACTTTTACATAATAAATATGAAAGATTACCATTATTTGAAAGAGTAGAAGAAATAGCTTCTAAATTATCTAATAAATTTTATAAAGGTACTGATAAGAAAAAAGCTACTTTTATGAAGCTTATGAAGAAAAGTGCTAACTTTAAAAAAGATTATAAAGAAATATATAAAGGCTTTTTCTTAAGTGATTTTTGTAAAATAAAATTACCTGAAGCTGCTATTAAAGCTTTTATTAATAAAGATGTTATTAATTATGAAGATGCTTTACTTTTAGCCTACTTAAAAGGTAAATTAGAAGGCTTTATTTATGAGAGTACTATTAAGCAAGTTGTAATAGATGAAGCCCAGGATTATAATAGACTTCAATATATTATAATTACTAATATCTTTAAAAAAGCTGATTTTACTATCTTAGGAGATATTAATCAAAATATTAATCCATATTATTCTTATAATTCACTAGAAGATTTAAAAGATTTATTTAAAGGAGAAAGTAAATACTTAGAACTTTCTAAGACTTATCGTTCTTCTCCAGAAATAATTGCTTATACAAATAAGATTCTTAATTTAAAACATGTTAATGCTATTAGAAAAGATAATAATAAGCCAGTTGTATTTAGAAAAAATTTACCTAATTTAAAAGATAGTTTAGTTAATGATATTAAAAAATTACAAGAAGATTATAAAAGTACAGCTATTATTACTAAAGATAAAAAAGAAGCTATGAAGATTTATGAGCTTATTAAGAATGAGCTTGATATTTCTTTAGTAGATGTTGATTCTAAGAAATTTAAAAAAGACTTAGTAATTATTCCAGCATATGCAGCTAAAGGATTAGAGTTTGATAGTGTTATTATTTATAATGATAGAGATAACTCTTATCGTAATAATGAGCGTAATTTATTATATGTTGCTTGTACTAGAAGTCAACATGAATTATATATTTATAATTAATTAGAATAAATTCCTTTGTTAATCAAAATTTGATGAAATAAGAAAATAATAAGACGTAAAAAAAAGTGAACGCACTGAAA
>CANQIL010000033.1 GCA_947624045.1 uncultured Bacilli bacterium | reverse complement strand
GGGGAATTTTAAAGTGTCAAAAAAGTGTAAATTTTATACCCCCGCATAAATCTGTACTAAAAATATGCTAACACTCAGCTCTTGACAATACCCAAGGGGGGAGGCTGTCCGAGAATGAAAAAAATATGACTAATTTTAAGTAAAATAGTACCAAAAAAAGTATATTTTTCTACAAAAAGGTCTATATTTTATACAAAATTTTTTCCAAAAAACTATTGACAGACAAGCTCGGGGGGGGGGTATGATATAGTTAGATAAAAATAGAAACAGTGGAAAAAAGGTGTTAGAAAAAATGGAAAAGTATAATAAATATATTCTAATTTTAATAGTGGCAATTGTAATAGGTATGAGTATAGGTTATTCTGCCTTAAATAGTGATTTAAAAATAAGTGGTGAAGTAAATTATAGAGCTCAAGATGATACTAGAATAACTAGCTTTACGACTAATAGTAAGCCAAGTCAAATGACGATAGAATATTCAGATTTTTCTAAACATGAGATTAAATTAGGTTATACAACAACGGGAGCTTGTAGTATTACTTATACAGTTGAAGTAAAAAATAGTTCTGGTGTAAGTATGGGTATTTTAAGTATAGGTGGATTAGAAAATAATGTAGTAGTTCAAAGTGATATTATTGGTAAAAAATTAGTAGGTCCAGCAGAAACTAAGACTTTTACAATTACTTTTGGTTCAACTAAAGAAGAAACTAAAACATATTTATTAACTTTTGATTTTGAACAAGTATTTACAATTACTTATAATGGATTTAGTAATACTGAAAATTATAAAAAAGAAATATTAGAGGGAGAAGATTATACCCAAAACTTTGGAAGTAATGCTCCAACAAAATTAGAAATAACAATGGGTGGAGCAGTAATAGAAAATTATACATATAGTAATGGTACTTTAACTATACTAAATGTAAATGGAAATATAGAAATTAATGCTCCTAATGTTTGTGAATTTCCCTCTTATACAGATAGTAGTGAAGCAAATGCCCCTATATTAAATGGCGATATGATACCGGTTGTATATAGTGAAAAATGTAAAAGTTGGATAAAACAAGATTTAGATAAAAGCTATGATTATTCAAAGCAAATATGGGCCAATGCTGTAACCGTAAATAATGAAAGAATTTTTTCAGACACAATTAAAGACTCTTCATATTATGGTAATGATGGAACTCTTAGCAACGTTGATTTAGAAAATGGTGTGGGAACTTTTGGAAAAGATAATTGTAATGATGATAATTGTGACGGCTCATACGTTTCTGCTAATTTAGACTATGGTTTTGTGCATGAATTTTCTATCGGAATGAGAGCTAAATTTGAAAACTTAAAAAGTGATGGTACTATATTTTCTTTAGATGGAGAATATGGCGATAGATTATTTTTAACCAAATATGAAAATAGTTTTGATTTTATAGCAATAAGTTCTTATGGCTTTATGTACATAAATGTTTCAGATATTGACTTAAGCGATTTTATAACAATAAATATCGATTATAATTATGGAATTTTAGATTTTTATGTAAATGGTGAATTAGATGGAACTTTTAATTGCTTTGAAGATTTTGATGATGAGTTTTATGTAGAATCAGATATTTTATCGTTATTAATAGGCGGCGAGCAAGTAAATATGGAAATAAGTGACTTTTATATATCTAATTATTCTTTAGATAATTTTGGCTGTTTTCATGGTAATGAGTTAGAAAAAGATTATATTAAGCAAAATTCAATTCTTTATTATGACTTTAGTACTGTGGAAAGTATGGGGATTGCTAGAGAATATTATAAAAATGCTCCAGTTGGAACACCAATAAAAATGGATTATATAAATACAATGTGGGTGTGGATACCAAGATATTCATATACAATAAAAAGTGGAAATGGAACAGATTATTATGGTAAAGCTAGTTTTGGAAATACTAATCCAACAGTAGAGTTGCCAGGAGAAATAGATATAAAATTTATAAAAGATAAAACTGAAACAGGAATAGCTCAATATATGGGAGATAATGTAAACGGTTGGAGAACAAACGATGCCTTTAATTTTGGAGGAGAAAATAAAAGTGGGATATGGGTAGGTAAATTTGAAACAACCGGAAGCCTAGAAAAAGATGATCAAGCTTGTGAAAATACAAATTGTGATGTAAGAAATGTAACAGTAAAGCCGGGAATAAAATCATTAGTAAACCAAACAATAAGTAGCTTTTATTTTATGTCAAGAAGTATGCAACTAAATAATGCAAGTACTTATGGATTTAATAAAGATAGTGGCGACTTACATATGATGAAAAATGATGAATGGGGAGCAGTAGCATACCTATCCCAAAGTAAATATGGCAAATATGGAAACAGTGACTATACCGGAGCTAATAAAGAAGTATATATAAATAATGATTGGAATTTTAAAACGGGACATAGTGGAGGAAGTCCAGCTGCGAGTAGGTCAACAACAAATTGGTATGCATATAATGATATGACTGATTTAGGTACAGGACAAGGCCAAGCTGGCCCCGGTGCTTCTACAACTGGAAATATAACAGGAATATACGATATGTCAGGTGGGTCTTCTGAATATGTAATGGGCGTATTAGAATATGATGCTCAAGGAGTAGTAGATAATGAGGGAAAAATTGCAACTGGTTACTCAGACTTTAATGGCTTAGATGAAGATGGAATGGCAACTGGAGGCTATGATTTTCCAAATGAGAAATACTACAATAAATACAAAAGTGTTAGCCCAACAACCTATAGTTTTACAAATGCTTTGACAGCTTGTAATGGAGGGGTGTGTTATGGACATACATTATCAGAAACTTCAAATTGGTACAGTGATTTAGCCGGCTTTGTCCTCCGCGGTTATCCTTGGTTCACACGTGGCGGCGACAACAACGATATCGCGCTTGCAGGAGTGTTCTACTCAAGCGGTAGCAATGGCGGTTTCAGCGACGACTCTTGCCGCTTGGCTTTCACGCCATAGAGCGGCCAGATTAGACTTTATATAGTAACACAGGTACGCAAAAAATATTTTTGTAAAAAATGAGGAATATCAATGTTTTGAAGTGTGTTTCTTTAAAATAACTGTCAAGGAAAGAATTGAAATCAACTGACTTTTTTGGTCAGTTTTTTTAAATGAAAGGGTGTTTTAAAAAGATAAGAATTTTGCTATAATAGGGGTAGGTGAAGATAAGAAAATGAATGTAGAAATTAGAAGATATAATGATAACGATTTTGAGAAAGTTTTTACTATATTAAAAGAAAATTTTCAAGTAGAAAAAGTACGTGAAAGTAAAAGTGCTGATTCTTTAGAGTTTGTGGCAGTAATAGATACTTCTGTTGTTGGATATTTTATTTTAAGACGAGTATTTGATGTAGTAAAAGCTAGTAATTATTTTTTCTTAGAATATGTATGTGTTGATAAGGCTTTACAAAATAAAGGGATAGGTCAAAAAATAATGGAGTTTGTAATTAACTTTGCTAAAGAAGAAAATGCTAGTTATATTGAATTAACATCTAGTTATACAAGAGAAGTAGCTCATCATATATACGAAAAATATGGCTTTGTAAAAAGAGAGTCCAATATATTTAGGAGGAGTTTATGATAGTTGATATTATAAATAAAAAACGTTTAGGTGAAGAGTTAAGTTATAAAGAGTTAGATACTTTTTTTAATGGCTATTTAGAGGGAAAAGTTAAAGATTATCAAATGGCTGCTTTGTTGATGGCTATTTGTATAAAGGGAATGACGGAAGAAGAAGTGTTTGCTCTTACAAAAATATTTATTGATAGTGGCGATATTTTAGATTTTGATGAGTTAGGTGTTTTAGTTGATAAGCACTCTACAGGAGGAATTGGTGATAAAGTTACTTTAATTATTGCGCCAATTGTCGCAGCATGTGGTTGTCCTGTTGTAAAATTTAGTGGTAGAGGGCTTGGTTATACAGGAGGAACAATTGATAAGTTAGAATCTATTGGTGGTTTTAGAACAGACTTATCAGATGAAGAAATTTATGAGCAGATAAAGAAAATTGGTATTGTTATTACTGGTCAAACTAAAGATATAGTACCAATGGATAAAGTTATTTATGCCTTAAGAGATGTAACCGGAACGGTTTCATCAGTTCCTTTAATAGCTTCAAGTATAATGAGTAAAAAGATTGCTGGTGGAGCAGATAAAATACTAATCGATGTAAAAGTAGGTAAAGGTGCACTTATTGATAATGAAAAAGAAGCTTTAGAACTATGTGACTTAATGAAAAAAATTGGAAAAATATATCATAGAGAAGTAAGAACAAAAATAAGTGATATGAATGTACCACTTGGTTATGCTATAGGAAATAGTTTAGAAGTACTAGAAGCAATGGATATTTTACAAGGAAAAGAAGATAATAATTGTTTAGTAGAGTTATGTTATGACTTAGCCTCTGAAATGGTTAGTATGAGTAAAGGTATTTCTAAAGAAGAAGCTTTGAAATTAGTAAAAGAAGCTGTAAATAAGGGATATGCTTATCAAAAGTTTTTAGAACTTGTTAATAGTCAGGGTGGTTCTATAGAAAAAATTTCAGTTAGTAAGAAAGAAAAATATATAATTGCGGATAAATCGGGAATAATAACTAATATAGATGCATTAGAATTAGGAAAATTATCTGTTATGTTAGGAGCTGGAAGAAGTTCTAAAGAAGATAAAATTGATTATAGTGTAGGTATTAGATTACATTACTTAGTAGGTGAAGAAGTAAGAAAAGGTGATACACTGGCGACAATTTATGTAAAGTCAAAAGTAAAATTACCAAAAACTAAGGATATTTTTGAAATTAAGAAAAAAAGGACTTTAAAAAAAAATAGATGATTGATATAATAAAGCTATAAAGGTAGGGTGAATTTATGGAAAAAATTTATATGGAAAATAATAATCATAAAAGAAAAAAAATTGATGGTGTAACAATTTTATCTTTCTTTGTTGCGATAGTCGCAATTGTTTCGTTAATTGCGGTTGGGTTTAATCAAGTAAGTTTTTCGGCTGCTACACTTCCTGAGGGTGTTACTAAGTTTAAAGGAAAGACTTATGTAGCTAATGATGATGTTTTCTTGTCTGATACCAGTTTTGCTGTAGACAGATTTTTTGCTCAATACTGTGAAAATGGTACTACAGAATGTAGTGGTAGTGAAAAAACAATACAGGTCTTCTGTGTTCAAAGAGAAAAAGAGTTTGGACAAACAAAAGAGTATTCAAAATTTGAAGAAACTCAGTTAGCCAATTCAGCAGGATTTTTGTATTTAGTTTCTAATTTATATCCGAATGTTGAGTTAGAAAATATTTATCAGTTAGAAACAAAAAATTCTGGTGATAATAATGACCATAAGATTGAAACTTGGCTTACACAAGCAGCTATGTGGTATTATTTAAATAAAATTGGATATGATGCTGAGAATAATAAACTAGATGGTGGATTAGATAGTAAAATTTTATCTTCTAAATTTATTATGTATGGAGAGGAAAGAAATAGTGGTATGCCTGGTCAAAATTCAGCTAAAACAGTAGGTTATATTGATAGTGATCATACTTTAGTTGATGGTTTTAGAATTAAAGGTACAAATATAACAGTTAAGCAAGTAATTGATACCGCTATTGAATTAAATAAAAGTGGCGCAACAGTTGATTCACTTGTAGGAGTTGGTTTTGCTGAAGAAGGAGAAGTTAGTATCTCAGATGATGAAAATTATTATTTCTCTAAAAAGTTAACTGTTCAAGGTACTTCTATGTATGGTTCTTTAGCTAATTATAAAGGATTCTCACTTACTTTACCAGAAGATGCTCCTGAGGGTACAGTTATAACTGATGAAAATTATAAAGAAATGGAAAATTTAGATAATTTAGCTCCAGGAACAAAATTTTATGTAAAAATTCCAATTGATTCAGTTGAAGAATCTGTAGATTTAAAAATTGGTATTAAAGGTGACTTTGAAGTTGCTAGTGCTGATGTGTTCGCAACAGGAACGCCCGAAACTGACCAAAAAGTTAGCTTATTAAAATATGTTCCATTAGTTAAAAATGCAGAGTATGAACTAGAAATTACTCCAGCTCCAGATACAGCTTCTAATTCTAATACAGCTCAAACAATTTGCTTTATTGGTCTTATAGTATTGTTATGTGGACTTGGTATAGTATACGCTAATGCAAAAAACACAAAAGTCAAAGAATAAGAATAATATAAAAAAGAGTCATTTGTTACTACTTGGCTCTTTACTTATATTTATTGGTATTATGACATTCTCATGGCGTTATTTAGTAAAAATGAAAGAGGAAGTTTTTTCCGATATGAAGATTGCTATGAGTGATGTTGATGTTAACGAAGAAATTATTCACGATGTACCAATAGTTGAACAATTAAATGAAGAAGAAAAGGTTGAAGAAGAGCCAAAACAATACTATATAGATTATGATAAATACTTAGGAGTATTAGAAATTCCTAAGATAGGATTAAAAAGAGGTTTTTATAATTCTGATTATAATAATTTAGATTTAAATGTTTGTATGGTAAAAGGGTCATCATTACCAGATGTAAATATGGGTAACTTAATACTAATTTCACATTCGGGAAATGGCTATGGAGCTTATTTTGCATATCTTTATAGATTAGATATTGGTGATGATGCTTATGTAACTTATAATAAGCAAAGATATAATTATAGGATAGTAAATATTTATACCGTTCCTAAAAAAGGCGTCGTATCAATAGTTAGAAATTTTTCTAAAACAACACTTACATTAATAACTTGTACGAAGAATGATGATACTACTCAAACAGTTTATATAGCAGAATTAGTTTAGGAGGTGATACTATGGACTTATCTTTATTAGAAAAAATTGGTGTTATATTTAAATATATATTTTCATCATTTTTATCTATAGAGATGTTTATAGTTAGCCTTCTTTTATTTTTTATTTTGCTTTTTAATTTAAAAAGAAAAAATAGAATAGTCCAAATAATAGCGGTAGGTACTTATATAGGCTTTATCATAGGAATAATTATTAGTTATAGTGATTATGCTAGAGTAAGTTTTAATTCATTTGTAAAAGCTGTTTTGAATTATATATATTTTCCATCGACTGTTGTTTATTTTTTCATAATTTTATTTGTAACGATAGTTATGCTAAAGACAGTTTTTAGTGAGAAAATGACTACTCTAAAAAAGGGAATAAATTATTTTTTCTTTAGTATTTTATATTTTTTATTTATGTCTTTTATGGCTTTAGCTAGTTATGATGGAGTAGATTTAGTTAATATAACAGAATTATATAAAAATGAAGTTATTTTGGCAATTGTACAGATTAGTAATTTATTATTAGTAGTATGGTTAATATATACTGCGTTTTATGAATTATTTAAATATTTTAAAAAGAAATACGATTAAAAAAGACCCCTAGGGGTTTATTTTTTGGTTCTTAAACATTAAGGAGTGGTGAAAGAAATTTTACCACTTTTTAAAATACAAAAAAAAGACATTACAACACAAACCTGTTATAATGTAGTTAATAAGAAAAATAAACAAAATAAAGGGTGTTGTTAATGTCTATAAATAATTCTATACTAAAATTACTAAATATGAAAGACTCTAATTTAATTTTTGATGAAAATTTTTGTGAAAGAAATATTAAAAATAAAAGAAGTTTGATTATAAAGGAATATTTGAAAAATAAATTTGAATATTGCCCATGTTGTCGTTAAGAAAATTTAAAGAATATATAAAAAACACTCTAGAGCAGCCCTATAGTAATGGTATCATGGAAAGAAATAATAATACTTGTAAATTAATTAAAAGAGTCGCTTTTGGATTCAGAAATTTTTCTAATCTTTACGCTAGAATTTTAATATCTACAAATATTTTTAGAAAAGAAAGAAGCAGTAAAATTTCTTTCACCACTCCTTAATGTTTAAGAACCTATTTTTTTCCTTCGATGAATTTTACAAAGTATTCTTCATAAGTAATATTATGTTTATGAATATAGTCAGCTATTTCTTTACCAACATAACGATAGTGCCAAGACTCGTACATATAGCCTGTTTCTTGTACTTTATCTTTGGGATAACGTAGGATGAAGCCAAATTTATAGGCATTTTCTTGCATCCAAGTAAATTCTTTAGTTTGTTCAAATTCAGTATAGGATTTTTCTTTATTATAAACATCAGCAGCTAGACCAGTTTGATGTTCAGAATAGCCAGCTCTAGCGGAATAAGTATCAGCATTTTCTTTACCATCTAAAGAGACATAATTATTATAAAGACTATTTTGATAGTTGTAACTACGATAGGTAGACATAGCGTAGATATTATAGCCCTCTTCTTTAGCAGACTTAGCTAATTCTTCAAAGGCATCTTTAGCATAACTTACCATATACTTTTCACCATTAGAATAAGCGGGGTCAATAGCTTCTAGATTTTCTGGTACATAGTCTTTTGATAAATTATTATACTTATTAACTAAAATATAGGAAGTGTTTTGATACTTAGCTTCTTGAACATTTTCATAGTAGGGATAATCTAGTCCTATATTTACATTAATAATTATATTTTCTATAGATAGGTTAGGATTGGCCTTTTTATAAGTTAAGTAACGATCTAGATAATCATTATTAAAATAATCTATTTTTTCATTAATATAGTCTAGTTCTTTTAACTTTTTATTTTCTTTTCTAGGGGAAGTAGTTTCTTTTTGTGTAGTAGACTTGTTTATATTTTTAGTACTAGGCTTTCTTAAAATAAAGATAGCTCCTATTACTAGTAAGATAATAAAAATAATTAATACTAAAGGTTTTATTTTTAACTTTTTCTTTGTCATAATAATTCTCCTTTACTTAATAATATCATTAAATAGGGGAAATATGAATAAAATTATTTTAAGAAACATAAGAATTTTTTAGGAGGATATTATGAAAAAGATAGGAATACTTTTACTTATATTATTACTTATACCTTTTAATGTATGGGCATTAGAGGGGGATAATGATGCTTTAATTAAGGAAGCAGTTAGTGGTATTTTGATTGACGCAAATAGTGGTAAAATTATATTTGAAAAAGATAAAGATAAAGAAGTAGCGGTTGCTTCTATGACTAAGATGGTTGCGCAGATTATTATTTTAGAAGAAATTGAAAAGGGTAATATTAAGTGGAATCAAGAAGTTATAGTTAGTAAAAATGCTGCGGATATGGGTGGGTCACAAATCTATATTGAAGAAGGCGAAAAGATTACGGTTGAAGACTTAATGAAAGGTATTAGTATGGCAAGTGGTAATGATGCGACAGTACAAATGGCGGAAGTAATTGGTGGTACGGAAGCTAAGTTTGTAGAGTTAATGAATAAAAAAGTTAAAGAATTAGGTCTTAAACATACGCACTTTGCTAATTGTACAGGTCTTGACCAAGATAATCATTATTCAAGTGCTTATGATATGGCAATGATTGCGAGAGAATTAGTGGTAAATCATCCAGATATATTAAAATTTTCATCTTTATATGAGGATTATTTAAGAGAAGATACCGAAAATAAATTTTGGTTAGTTAATACTAATAAATTAGTAAGATTCTATGATGGAGCCGATGGTTTAAAAACAGGACATACTGATGCAGCAGGATATTGTTTAGCGGCTACAGCTAAAAGAGGCGATTTACGTTTAATTGGAATTGTATTAGGAGAAAGTGATAGTAAAGTTAGAAATAATGAAACAATGGCTCTTTTAGATTATGGCTTTAATAGTGTAAAGTTAAATATTTTAAAGAAAAAGGGCGAAGTTATCAAGAAAGAAAAAATTGATAAAGCTAATAAAGAGATAGTGTCTATAATATTAAAAGAAAATTTAGGAGTAGTAGAAAGTGTTTCAGAAAAAGGAAAATATACATATAAAATAGATATTGATAAAATAAAATTGCCTATTAACAAAGGAACAACGGTTGGTAAAATAGATGTATTAGAAAATGGAAAAGTAGTGTCAACTGGTGAATTAGTTATTAATCAAACAATTGCGCCACTTAAGTTTTTTGAATTATTCAAAAAAGGATTAGTTGATTTAGTAAGTGGTAATTTATAAAAGAAAAAATCTTTTTCAAAATTTGAAGAAGATTTTTATATGGTCTTATTTTTTAAAGCTTCATTTACAACTTTAAGTGTTATATCTTGATTAGCTCTATTTTTTACAGTTATTTCTTTATTATTAGGTAGGTAACTTAAAACATGTTCTACATAATGGGCATCACCAATATTTAAAAATTCTCGGTAGTAAAGCCATTCTGTTTCTTCCATATTACTTTTCATTTCCGAAATAGGTATACCACTAATACTTTCACACATCGTTAAAGCCTTATTAATATAATTAGTACCAAAATTATAAGTTTGAATACCTAGAGGAATATTATAATCATTAGCTTCTAAGGCAATTTGTAATAGCATAGCTCCTATTTTTATATTGGTTTCTAAATCAGTTATATTATTTTCAGTAATTAAAAGCTTTTCTTCTTTATCTTCTAGATGATTATAAGCTGTTATTTCTTGATTTATAAAAGCAGACCTTTCTATTTGCATGATACCAACAGCTGGGTAGTTATAAATAAAATCATAATGATTGCCACCACTTTCTTGAGAGGCTATCGCCATTAAAAGATTAGCGTCTATTCCATACATTTGGCCATATTTTTTAAATAAATCAGTATATTTTAAAGTATTTTCAAAATTCTTAGTATTTTCATTTTTATAGTCAAAAACAAATTCAGATACTTTATCATTAAGCATGGTACTAATTTCTTCTTGAGTATTCTTTTCAACGTTAGTTTTGGTTATAGTAATAGGTTCTGTTTCTATAATATCATTTTCTAAAGATGAAGTATTTGCCTCTTCTTCAACAGTAACTTGAGGATTAACTGGTGCTTTTTTTGTAATGGAATTAACAGTAGATAGAGCAAGTAAAGTACCTAAAAATAAAATTTCTTTTCCTAAGTAAGGATTTTTTCTTACTAATTGCATAGTCTTATCTACGAAAGAATATACTTTGATGTTTAAACTTTTATGCATATAGTAATTTTTATATTCTTTAATGATTTCAGGAACACACTCTTTAAAGTAACAATTTCTATTTAAATTTCTGTAACCATATTTTTCACATATTTCTATTAATTTTTTAATATTAGAAGAATTATTAATTATACGTACTTTATTATTATAATGAATTTCGGCTCTAAGATTATCATCTTTTTTAAATTCAATATAGTCCATAACTTCACCTTTTTTCTATAGTATAGGTTAACATAAAAAGAAATTATTGGCAATAAAAAACACTTTTGTTATTTATAAAAATTTGATATAATAGGTTTTGGTAAAGTGAGGTAGTAAAATGAGTAAGAAAGGTACTAAAACAAATAATAAAAGTAAAAAAGAAGTTACTATAAAAAAAGATATAGATGATAAAAATACTAAAGAGGTTGTAAATAAAGATAAAAAGACAAAGGCTAGTGGAAAAAATAAAAATACAGCTAGTAAAGAGATTAAGAGTAATGTTAAAGAAGTAAAATCTAAGAAAGACTTAGATAAAACACAAGAATTTACTACTAGAATACGTATAGATAGAAGTAGACTTAATGATACTGGTACATTAGATACAAGCTTCTTAGGTAAACAAGAAAATGTAAATAAGAGAAAAATACTTGTTAATGAAGAACAGATGAGAAAAGATGAAGAAAAAAGAATGAAAAAAGAAAATAAAGGTAGTTTCTTTAAAGACTTTATCTTATTAATATTATGTATTGGAACTTTAGTATTAAGTTTTTGTATAGTTGATAAGTATACAGATAATTCTTGTAAGAAAGAAAAGACTAAAGTAAAAACAAAAACTGAAACAGTAGAAGTAGATAAGTTTGTACTTGATGATAATTACTTATTTTTAGGAGACTTTTTAACAGATGATTATGACTTAGAGGAATATTTTAAAGATACTTTTGTAGTTAAGAGTGCTAATAGAGACGATAAAGTTACTGATTTTTTAAGAGAATTAGAAGATAGAGTTTATAAGTATAATCCATCTGATGTATTTATAGAAATTGGTTTAAATGATGTTTTAGATGATAAAGATGAAGAAGAAGTAGTTACTAAAATTACAGAGATTGTTGATAGAATTAAAGAAAATAGAAGTTATGCTAAAGTATATGTAGAATCAATTTATCCAGTAAATAGAGAAATGGATGATGATTTGTTAGAGAATGCTAATGAAAAGAGTACTAAGATTAATGAAAAATTACGTAGTATGGCTGAAGAAAAGGATGTTACTTATATTGATATTTATGATTTATTGGCTGATAAAGATGGTAATTTGAGTGAAGAGTATACTGATGATGGTAAAAGTTTAAATGAGGATGCGTATAAACTTATAACAGATGAGATAAAGAAATATATGGAAGAAGACGAGTAATTAGTTTTCTTTTCTTATAAATTATTTTTTTTAGGTAATACTAGTTTTAGGAGATGATTTAGGGATGGGAAAAGTTGTAATTATTGGATGTGGTAATGTAGGAATGAGTTATGCTTATGCACTTTTAAATCAAAAAAGTAAAGTAAGTGAATTAGTTTTAATTGATTTAGATAAGAAAAAAATAGAAGGAGAAGTAATGGACTTAAGTCATTGCTTAGCTTTTTTACCTAGTAAAATTAAAGTAAAGGTAGGAGATTATGAAGACTGTCGGGATGCCGATATAGTTATGATAGCGGCTGGGGCTAAACAAGAAGATAATGAAACAAGAATGGATTTGATAAGTAAAAATTGTGTCATTTTAAAAGGGATAGTTGGAGAGGTTGTTAAGAGTGGGTTTAAAGGAATTTTTGTAGTAGCGACTAATCCTGTTGATATTATGACTTATGTGACTTGGAAGATAAGTGGTTTTGATTATAAAAGAGTTATTGGAACAGGGACTAGTCTAGATACAGCTAGACTTAGATATTTGATTGGACAAAGAATTAATATTGATACTAAGAATATTCATGCTTACGTAATAGGTGAACATGGAGATAGTGAATTTGTACCATGGAGTGGAGCAAATGTAGGATTACAGAATATAGATAATTTTCTAAATAAAGATGAACTTGAAGAAGTTTGTAGGGAAGTGAGAGAAGCTGCTTATGAAATAATTAAAAGAAAAGGAAATACTTCTTATGGAATAGGTGTTTGTTTAGTTAGGATTACTAATGCTATTTTAAACGATGAGAATTCTATTATTACCGTTTCTAGTTATGATGAAGAAAATGATATTTTTATGGGGCTTCCTTCTGTTTTAAATAGAAATGGAGCTGAAAGAAGAATTTATGTTGAGCTTAGTGAAGAGGAAACAGAAAAATTACAAAATAGTGTTGATATTTTAAAAGAAGCTAAAGCGAAAATAAATTTATAAAGATAAAAATGTTCTATTATTTTTTTACTTTCATAATATTAAGTATGAAAGAGAGGAATAATAATGGAAACACTAAAAGTAAGTAGTAAATCAAATCCTAATAGCGTAGCAGGTGCTTTAGCTAATGTTTTTCGTGAGAAAGGCAATGTAGAAATACAGGCAGTTGGTGCCGGAGCACTTAATCAAGCTATAAAAGCGATTGCTATTGCACGAGGATTTGTTGCTCCTTCGGGAAAAAATTTAGTTTGTATACCAGCTTTTCAAGATATTGTAATTGATGGTGAAGAAAGAACTGCTATTAAATTGATTGTTGAAGCTCAATAATAATAAAAATGGGATTTAGAACATCTCATTTTTTTTAGCGCTTTACAAAAAGTTAAATTATTGTGCAAATTAAATTTTTTTTAGAAAAGCTCTTGACAATACCCTATGGGGGGGGGGTATGATATACTTAGATAAAAATAGAAACAGTGGAAAAGAGTGATTGTTATATGGATAGTAGAAAACAAAAATATTTAATAATAGGTGCCTTATGTTTAGTGGTAGTGGGCTTATCAATTGGATATGCAGCACTTTCAGCTAGTTTAAAGATTGGTGGAACAGCTACTGTTCCAGCCGAAAAGTGGAGTGTTATTTTTGTGAAAGATAATTCAACGACTATAAAAACAGGACAAGCTGTATGTAAGATTGGTGATGTAACTGGTACATCTATTACAAATTTAAGCGCTTCATTTAAAGTGCCGGGAGATTCTTGTACCTTTACAATACCCGTTGAAAATGCCGGTACTATTGCGGCTAAGTTAACAGGTGTTACAGGTAAGGATAGTCCTTTAACTTTTGAAGGCTCTGGTTCATCAGAAGCAGATGATGAGGCTTTATTAAGTAGTAATGTAGAATATAAAGTTAGTTATGATACATATGAAATAAATGGAAGTACTGTCTTTGGTGATATTCCTATATTAGATTCTAAGGAAAAAACAACAATTACTTTAAAGATTTCTTTTAAGACAGAAGCAACTGATATTCCTAAAGAAGCCGTTACAATAGGTGGTTTAGATAGGACATTTATCTTTGAAAATGTTGTAAGTGGAGATGGTTCATCTGGTACAGTAACACCAGTAGTAGAAACTAAGCCAAATAAACCAGAATTAAGTGATGGTATGATACCAGTTTATTATAGGCAAGACACAGAAACATCGGGAAGTTGGGTTAAAGCAGATGATACAAATAAAGATAATAATTGGTATGACTATAGCAAGCAAAAATGGGCCAATGCGGTAACTGTTAGTACTGTAGAAAAACGTGAGGAACTAAAGACAGCTCCGGAAGGAACTACTATAGATATGAGTGACATAAATACGATGTGGGTATGGATACCGAGATACTCTTATACAATACAAGGACCTTATGGTCGAGGTGGAACAAGTACAGCATTACCTGGTGCCATTGATATAAAATTTTTATCTAAAACTGACCCAGTAGAAGAAGGAACAGCTAGTTATGCAGGAAGTGAGCAAAAAAATTGGAGAACACCGGATGCTTTTAAGTTTGATGGAACAAACCAAGCAGGAATATGGGTAGGTAAGTTTGAAACAACAGGTACTTTAGCAGATGCTTGTGTAAATGAAAGTTGTGCTGTAAGTACTTTATCTATAAAACCAAATTTACAATCTTTAAGAAGACAAACAGTAAGTAGTTTCTTCTTTGCCGCAAGAAGTATGCAAAATGATACAACAACTTTTGGATTTAGTAAAGACAAAGGTGACTTACATATGATAAAAAATGATGAATGGGGAGCAGTAGCCTACCTTTCCCAAAGTAAATATGGAAAACATGGTAATACTGATTATACTGGAAGATATGAAGAGATTTATCAAAATAAGTCAAGTGATTATAAAACAGGTTCAAGTAATGGAACACCAAGTCAAAATGATTCTATAGCTGAACAATATGCTTATAATGATATGAAAGAATTAGGAGATGGACAAGGTCAAGCTGGACCAGGAGCTTCTACTACTGGGAATATCTATGGAATATACGATATGAGTGGAGGAGCCTGGGAAAATGTAATGGGAGTGCTTGCTTATAATGTAGATGACACACCAATGAGTGGAAACTCAACAACATATAATTCAGGATTTACCGGAAAATTATATGACACTGGAGCTTATAGTGATTTTACAAAAAATTCATTACCAGCTGAAAAATATTATAATGACCTTATATAATTAACTGTGTAAATTACAAAACACAGTTTTTTATATGGAGGTAAAAATGAAAGAAAATATTGAA
>CANQIL010000032.1 GCA_947624045.1 uncultured Bacilli bacterium | reverse complement strand
TATATTAACCTCCTTACAAAACAGAAGCCTTTATACTTCCATCACTAAATTCTACTTCGATACAATCATTTTTCTTAATCTCTCTTACGCTTGTTATAACCTTGTCATTTTTCTTCGTAATTGCATAACCTCTTTTTAAAGTTAAAAGCGGACTTAGTGTTTCTAATTTAGACACTAACTGTAAATACTTATTCGCTTTCTTATCAAGTATTTGATAGGGATTTTTTAAAATATAAGAATTTTTAAGACCAATTAGCTCTTTTTCTTTAACACTTACTAATTTAGTGGCACTATGTTTTAATCTTTCTAGGATGCTATCAAATAACATATCTTTGGCTTGATAAATAACAACTGGATTTAAGAAAATATTTCTATTTTGAATACTTTTTAATCTATCTTTATAATTATTTATCTTACTAGCAAGAGCTCTATTAAGTCTAATTTCTAATTGATTCAAATAATTAACAACATCACTAATTTGGGGAACGGCCATCTCGGCTGCTCCAGTTGGCGTTGGTGCCCGTAAATCACTAACAAAGTCCGCTATAGTAAAATCGATTTCATGACCAACAGCACTAATTACTGGTGTATTACATTCATAAATTGCTCTGGCCACAATTTCTTCATTAAAAGGCCATAAATCTTCAATACTTCCACCACCACGACCAACAATTAAAGTATCTAAGTTAAACTCTTCACTAAACTTAATTTGCTTAACAATATCACTAGCCGCTTCTTCACCTTGAACTAAAGCCGGAAACAAATATATCTCCGTTAAAGGCCATCTTCTTTTTATTGTTGAAATTATATCTTTAATAGCCGCACCCGTTGGCGCTGTTATAACACCAATTCTTCTAGGTATTTTAGGAATCTTTTTCTTAGCACTTACATCAAATAAGCCTTCTAATTCTAATTTCTTTTTTAACTGTTCAAAAGCTATATATAAATTACCAATACCATCTTCCAACATATCAGAAACATAAATTTGATAAGCTCCATTTGCTTCAAAAACACTAATCTTACCAGTAACTAAAACTTTCATACCATCTTGTGGCATAAACTTAATTTTCTTCGTACTTGAGGCAAACATAATAGCATTTATTCTACTACCCTCATCTTTCAAAGTAAAATAAAAGTGTCCTCTACTATGTGCTTTAAAATTAGATATCTCACCCTTTAAAAAGACTTCATTCAAATTAACATCATTATCTATCTTATATTTAATATACCTAGTTAATTGGGTAACTGTAATATACTTATCTTTCATAGCTCACCTAGCTTTCTTCCTCATGATAAATCTTATCAAGTGTACCATTTATCATTTTAACAACTTTTAAATCAGAGTACTTTTTAGCTAATTCAATAGCTTCATTTATCGCAACAACACTAGGAGTATCGGTATATTTAAGTTCATAAATACCCAATGATAAAATAGCTTGGTCTACTTTATTTAATCTATCAATACTCCAATTATTCATATATTTATTAGCTAACTTTTCTATTTCCTTTTTATTTTTTATTATACCCAAAATAGACGTCTTTACAAAATCATTTTCTACTTCAAGTTGTTCTTTAATTAAATCTTCTATACTATAGTCAAGTTTAGCACTATCTAGTATTTTAATTTGATAGATAACTTTTATAATTATATCTCTTAATTCACTACGATTCTTCATAAAACACCTCTTATTTTCTAATTGATACTTTCTTTTTTAAATCATATAAAAAGTTTAATGCTTGCATAGGTGACATTTCTAATGGATTAATCTTTTTAATTTCTTCTTCAACGGGATTTTTCTTTTCTTCTACTTCACTTTCATTAAGTTCAAAAAGCGATGTTTGGGTAAAGACTTCTTTTTTGACGTTTTTCTTTTCATAGATGTTTAGTATTTCATCAGCTCTTTTTATTAAGGAATCAGGAAGTTTGGCAAGTGATGCTACATGAATACCATAACTCTTATCAACGGCTCCTACTTTGACTTTATGTAAAAAAGTAATTTTACCATTTTCTTCAATGGCTGAAACGTGGACATTTTTTAAATGTTTTAAGTCCCTTTCTAAAGCTGTTAGTTCGTGATAGTGCGTTGAAAACATTGTCTTAGCTTTAATTTTATCATGAATATATTCTAAAATAGCTTGGGCAAGACTCATGCCATCATAAGTAGCTGTTCCTCTACCCAATTCATCAAAAAGAATTAAGCTATTTTCAGTTGCTTCACTAAGAGCGTAATTAGCTTCTTTCATTTCTACCATAAAGGTTGACTCACCTGCGACTAAATCATCACTAGCCCCAATTCTCGTAAAAATCTTATCAAAAATAGGCATCACACAACTTTTACAGGGAACAAAGCAACCCATCTGAGCCATAATGACACTAATCGCACACTGGCGCATATATGTTGATTTACCGGCCATATTAGGACCCGTAATAAGTAAAACATCTGTTGTCTTATCCATTATTATATCATTAGGAATATATTTTTCTTTCATAACTTGTTCAACTACAGGATGCCTACACTCAATCATTTTAATAACCTTTTCCTCAGTAAGTTCTGGTCTTACAAATTTATAAGTATCACTTACGACTGAAAAAGCTTGTAACATATCAACTTCACTAAGTACTTTAGCCGTTTTTTGTAATTTACTAACATACCTCTTAACAACTTCTCTAATATCCATAAATAGCTTATACTCTAAGTTGATTATTTTCTCTTCGGCTCCTAAAATGATATTTTCTTTTTCTTTTAAAACTGGTGTAATAAATCTTTCACAGTTAGCTAAAGTTTGCTTTCTTTCATAACCATACTCTTCTTTTATTAAAGGAATCTGTCCTTTACTTACTTCGATATAATAACCAAAGACTTTATTAAAACCTACTTTCAAAGTCTTAATACCGGTCTTTTCCTTTTCAGCTTGTTCCATTTCTAAAATAAAGTCTTTTGAACCACTACTTACCTTTCTTAACTCATCAAGCTCTTCATTATAGCCCTCTTTTATTAAATGTCCCTCATGTAAAGTAAAAGGTGCATCTTCTAAAATAGTTCTTTCTAATAATGAATATAAATCAGCAAATACTTCTATTTCTTTATCATATTTTAATTCTTTTAAGATTTTACTTACATCAGGTAATTCTTTTAAAGAGCTTTTTAATTGTAATAAGTCTTTTGCATTCAAATTACCATAAGTAATTCTACCACATAATCTTTCTAAATCATAAACACCACTTAAGGCTTTAATTAAATCATCTCTTAAAATAAATTCAGTTGATAACTTACTTACTAAGTCATATCTTCTTTCTATTTTTTCTTTATCCGTAAGAGGATTTTCAATAGCTTTTTTCAAAAATCTTGAACCCATAGCCGTCTTCGTTTTATCAAGAAGCCATAATAAGCTATATTGTCTTTCTCTATTTTTTAAAGTTTCAACTAATTCTAAGTTTCTTTTGGTATTATTATCAAATTCTAAATACTCACTTGTTTTAATAACGATACATCTTTGTAAGTGGTGCAAATCACCTTTTTTAGCTTCAACAATATAGTATAGTAAATGTTTTAAAGTTACAATTAATCTTTCATCTTCAATGTTTTGATAAATATACTCATAATTTTTATCATCTAATTCTTCCTTAGTAATAGTAACTAAGCAACCTAGATTAGTCCTTAGAAGTTCAACTATTTCTCTATCTATTGTATCATTGACAATAACTTCATTAAAACCTTGTTTAGCTATTTCCTTAATAACGCTTTCTTTTTCACCCTCAACTAATAAAGCATAGACATCCCCCGTTGATATATCAGCATAACTTATTCCATAACAATAGCCAAAATCATAAATATTAGCTAAATAATTATTACTTTTAGAATCAATACTACTATCAATTCTTGTTCCTTTAGTAATTACTTGAACTACATCTCTTTTAACCATGCCTTTTACTTCTTTAGGGTCCTCTAGTTGCTCCGCAATAGCGACTTTATAACCTTTTTCAACTAATTGATTAGCATACTCAAAATAAGCATGATGTGGAATACCACACATTGGCACCCGTTCCTCTAGACCTGCTTGCTTACCTGTTAAAGCTAACTCTAAAATTCTTGATGTTAATATGGCATCATCAAAAAACATTTCATAAAAATCGCCTAAACGATAAAACAAAATACAATCTTCATACTTATCTTTTAAGTCCATATATTGTTGCATCATTGGACTTAATTTTTCTCTTTCAACTTCGCTGCGTTTCATTACTACTCACCACTAGAAATATTATAGCAGAAAAGTTTTTCTTATTAAAGGAAAATCTCTCAAAAGCTTCTTGAACTGCCTCCTCCTCCGGAAGAACCTCCGCCACCACTGCTTCCTCCTGATGATGAACTAAAAGAACCACCACTAGAAAAGCCTGATGAAGATGAACCTGTTGTAATTAAAACGCCTTTACTATTTAAAAATGAACAAAAGAAATAATTTAAGGCTACAATTATAAGTTGACTAAAGACTAAAATAAAGCGATAAAATTTATTAGGAGCTTGTTCCCAACCAATAGAAATACCTACTAAGAATAAAGGTAGTGTAAATGTTAAAAAAATAAACCAAGAAAAAATTATATAAGCTATATCTACTTTTTTCTTTTTCTTTTTTTTCTTAAAATTAAAAGGAAATGATAAAGTTAAAAGCAGTCCTGCGACTAAAGATATAACACTAATAATTGGAAAAAGGCCTAATAAATTTTTTAGTGATTTTTCATTTAAAATAGTAGTATCAACTTTCTCATTACTAGCTATTCCATAATAATTACATAATTTATTATAAAAGGCAATATAACCATTTTTTACTCCTTCATCCCATTTATCTTCTTTTAAGTAGGGAATTATGTAGTCATCTTGATATCTTCCAGTCAAACCATCAGGTAAAACTTCTTCTAGGCCATAGCCTACTTCAACCCGAAACTGTCTTTCTTCTAAAGCCAGTAATAGTAATAAACCATTATTTTCTTCTTTGTCACCTATTCCAAATTTTCTAAACAGACTAGTTGCGTATTCTTCTAGCGTCTCTCCCTCTAAGTTTTTAACCGTTACTACTACTATTTGAGCTTTGGTTTTTTCTTCTAAATTTTTTGAATGACTAATTATATAATTTTCTACATCACTACTTATTATATTAGCGTAATCATTAACATAAAAAGCATTAGTTGGCTCAACTAAAGCTTTTACTTTTATTGTAAATAAACTTAAGACAGCTATAAATAATAGTAAAATTTTCTTCACAAAACCTCATCCTTTTTTATTAATCTAAAAACCTCTTGAACTACCGCCGCCACCAGAAGAACCTCCCCCACCAGAAAAGCCTCCTCCTGATGATGAACCAAAAGAGCCGCCAGAATCACCACCAAAATAACCAGAAGAATCAGAATTTGGAAATATTCTATTTAAAAATAACCAAAGGAAATAGCATAAAGTTGTAACTATAATATCTATAGAAATTAAGCTAACCCTATAAAAAACATCATAATTTAAATCCCAATACATCATAATAGGTAATAGAAAAAGTGGAATAACAAAAGATATAAGAAATACAAGTGAAAATATTATATCAAATGAGTCTTTCTTTTTACTCTTCTTTTGCTTTTTCTTTTTTTTCTTTTTTCGTTTAAAATCAAAAGGAAACAAAAATGCCAAAAACATACCTGAAATAAAAGACATAAAAATAATTAAAGGAGAAGCTTTAATTAAACTTTCTTTTATCTTTTCTTTACTAATAGTATTATCTGCTTTTTCATTACTAGTTATTCCATAATAATCACATAATTTATTATAAAAAGCAATATAGCCATTTTTAATACCTTCATCCCACTTATTATCTTTCAAATATGGAATAATATAGTCATCTTGATATCTTCCTGTAAGACCATCAGGTAAAACACTCTCTAAACCATAACCTACTTCAACTCGAAACTGTCTTTCTTCTAAAGTAAGTAATAGTAATAAACCATTATTTTCTTCTTTGTCACCTATTCCAAATTTTCTAAACAGACTAGTTGCGTATTCTTCTAGCGTCTCTCCCTCTAAGTTTTTAACCGTTACTACTACTATTTGAGCTTTGGTTTTTTCTTCTAAATTTTTTGAATGACTAATTATATAATTTTCTACATCACTACTTATTATATTAGCGTAATCATTAACATAAAAAGCATTAGTTGGCTCAACTAAAGCTTTTACTTTAATTGTAAATAAACATAAAATGGCTATAAATAATAATAAAATTTTTTTCATTTAACTTCATCCTTTTTTATTAATCTAAAAACCTCTTGAACTGCCTCCACCTCCAGAAGAACCTCCTCCACCGGAAAAGCCTCCAAACCCGCCTCCGGAAAAGCCACCTCCCCTATGGGAACTACTAACTATATAAGTACTAAAGCCATTCATAGAAGTTATGAAAGTTATTATTTCTAATCCTAAAGCTATTTTAAAATAAGCTAAATATTTCCAAAAAATAAAAGCTAAGTAAAAAACATCTAAAACAATTAAAACTTTAAATAATATACTTTTATTTTTTAATACAACTTGGTAATGAAAGACTAATCCTAACATTATTCCTATATAAAAAGATATCATCACAAAAATAATCATACTAGTATCAACATTTTCTTTTGAAGTAGCCACTACCTCTGTACTAATACCATAATAATCACATAACTTTTTATAAAAAGCGGCATAACCATTTTTTACTCCCTCATCCCATTTATCTTCTTTTAAGTAAGGAATAATATAGTCATCTTGATATCTTCCTGTAAGACCATCAGGTAAAACCCCCTCTAGGCCATAACCTACTTCAACTCGAAACTGTCTTTCTTCTAAAGCCAGTAATAATAGTAAACCATTGTTTTCTTCTTTGTCACCTATTCCAAATTCTCTAAAAAGATTCGTAGCATAGTCTTCTAAAGATTTTCCCTCTAAGTTTTTAACTGTTACTACAACTATTTGAGCTTTAGTTTTTTCATCTAAAGTTTTTGAATGATTTATTATAAAGTTTTCCGTCTCTTCATTTAAAATATCGGCATAATCATTAACATAAAAGTCAACTGTTGGTTTAACTAAAGCATCTACTTTAAAGCTTGCTAAAAAAATAAGTATAATAATAAAATTTAGTAATTTTTTCATTTTAACTTAAAGAAAAAGAAGATTAATCTTCTTAATCAAAATCTACTTCAGGTAATTTAGTTTTGCCATCATCGGCTTCAAAATAATCAATTTCTTCAAAGTCCCCGATTCCAGCAATTATATTAGTTGGAATTTTTTTAATTTTACTATTATACTCTTTAGCAGCTTCATTAAAGTCACGTCTCGCAACAGCTATTCTATTTTCAGTACCAGCAAGCTCATCTTGTAAGTTAATAAAATTAGTATTAGCTTTTAAATCTGGATAAGCTTCTACGATAACTAATAAATTATTAAGGGCACTAGAAAGCTCACTATTCGCAACAGATTTATCTTCAACATCATCAGCTTTTAATAAATTTTCACGAGCTTTAGTAACTCTTTCAATCGCACTATCTTCATGCTTTACATAGCCTTTAACTGTATTAACTAAGTTAGGTACTAAATCAGCCCTTCTTTCTAATTGAACATCAATATCTGAAAATTTACCTGTTACTTCTTCTTTTAGATTTACTAAACTATTATAAGTAGTTACTCCCCACATTAAGCTTAGTATTAATATTCCTCCAATTACTCCTAAAACTATAAATCCTGTTTTTTTATTCAAATTAATCACTCCTTACAACTATTCTATCATATTTTAAGAAATCTACCAGTAATTTTTATCTATTCCTAAATTATTACTGTTTAGTTTTGTAAATTGAAGCAATGTATTATTACTATTATTAAATGTGAAGTTTTTCTTAAAAATTAAATGAATGGTAATAATGCTTTATCATAATTTAAAGAAGATAAGATAAAAGAAATTATTTAATATTAGATTCTTCATTATCACACATACTACTCAATTTTAATGAACAGTATAAAAATGTAATAATAAACAAAATAATACTTATTAAGACAAATTCCAACATATTTTTACTCCTCCTATTCTATAATATGGCTTATTTCCCTCAGGAAATGCATATATTAGACCATATATTTAAAAAAAAGTAAAATGGCCAATTTTAAAAATTGAGCCTTAATATAAACTGAAAAAATGAAATTCACTAGGGGAATTTCATTTTTTCGCTTAACTTTATGCTTGAATTTAACTTTTTAGTAAAATTTTTATTTTTTTGCAAAAACTAAACCAACTACTGTTAAACCACTTAATATTATTATGGCACCAATAATATAAATATAGTTATTTAAGTGAAGTGCTGTATCAGGGACAGCAACTTCTTCTGGATTAACTACCTCTGTATTAAAACCGTTTTGCAAAGCACCTTGGATAACTCCAATCCAATCATCTGCTAAAGCTTGGGCATAAGCTTCAACATTTGAATAGCCAAAGAAAGCAAAAGTTTGTAGATATTTTTCATGAGCTATAATGTAATCATCTGGATTATCAACTTCAACTTGACCACCTTCTGGTACAATAATTTGCTGTTTTAACTCATCTAAAGTTGAAAATGTTAAACCATTTAGCAAATAATCTAAGTAAAGTGGCATACCTTCTTCATAAGTTTTTGAGTAATTTACATCTTCCACATCACCAATTAATTTATATTCAAATGCCCCAAATACGCTAGAAATAGTTTCTTCTATACTATTAATTTTAGTATAACTTAAAGAGCTTTCGCCTGTTTCTGTATTAAAAACTAAACTATTATTTTTATCTTCATAACTAAGTTTATAGTAATATTCATATGGACTCGCTACTTTATCAATACTATAATCAACAACCATTCTTACATAATAGTGATTATCTGCATCAGGAGTTGTTACTTTACCTTTAACTAAGGCTAGAACATCAGCTTTTTCCATATCTAGTGTCAAATTTGCAAGTGTTGTCTTTGTATGAACTAATTCATCTTCAGCTTCTTCATCATCATCTACAAATTCTAATTTAATAGTTTTCTCATCTGGCACATCAACCGTTGCTAAAGCTTCTCCTTCATAACCAGCAAAGTTTTTCTCATCATCTAATTTTGACTTATAAATATCAAAATGTATCTTCTTAACTGTAAACTTAAAATTATTATGCTCATAACTTCCTGTAACAGCATATGCTTTATTAAAATTAAAAGCTACACCTACTAATAATAAAATTAAAAATATTTTCTTTTTCATACTCTTCACCTATTATTAGCCTATCAAAGTAAGTGTAAATATGCAAGATATAAATATGTAAATAAGAATAATTTTACAATATCAATGTAAATTTTTTTGTCGAAATAAGTAAATACTTTTTGTAAATTTACTAACTATTTAACACATCCTTAACAAACAAGCCTGCTTCACTTAAATCATCCTCAGTAAAAACATTACTTGAACTAGGTTTTAATAAGGCTGACGATTCATCTTTGTTTGCTAAAGACCAACTTACGTAGCTCAAATTATTTTCATTCATAAAATCAACCCATTTAGAAGCTTCATCTAAGAAAACACCTCCATTACCACTCGCATCACTTACACCCCATTCACTAACAAATAGGCTAATTCCTTTATCTAAGGCTTCTTTAGCTCTTTGTCTTAAATAATCCGTATGGGTTCCGGAATAAAAATGTAAAGCATACATAATATTTTCTTCATCAATAGGCTCATTAGCGGGGTCTAAAACATCTTGACTCCAGGTATTAGTACCCACAATTATTATATTATTACAGTTTTTTCTAATAACCTTAATTATTTCTAAAGCATAATTTTTGATTTCTTCCCAACTAGTATTATTAGGCTCATTACATATTTCATATATTATATTTGGACTATCTTTATACTTAGAAGAAATCTCCTCAAAAAAAGCTTTAGCTTCTTCTTTATAGGTATTAGGATTTCCATCACTTAAAATATGCCAATCTACTATAACATATAAATCATTTTTGATAATTAAATCGATATCTTTAATTACCTCATCTTTAATATTAGGATTATCAATATAGCCTCCTTCCTTAGTATACATAGCTAAACGAAAAACATTACTATTAAAAGACTTTAACGTTTTAATATTTTCATCATTAACAAATTCTTGATACCACTGTAAGCCATGGGAACTAACACCTTTTAATTGAATATCCTCATCATACTGATTAACTAATTTATTACCCTTTAATTTTAAGGGGCCATTATAACTTACAAAATTATTTTTCACAACTTCCCTCTCTTTCTCTTCATCGCTTTTTTCTATAACATTTTCTTTATCTTTTTCTTTACTACAACCACTAAGAAAAAGACATAAACATAAAAGTATAATTATCTTTTTCAATTAAACATCACTCCTTGCTAGAATTTCTGCTGGCATCTTTCTAATAGTATTAAATACTGGAATTAATCCAACTATTAAATTGAATAAAAATATACTAAGAACACTAATTAAGAATAAACTTATATTTACTAAAAACTGTCCTTGTAAAACTGTTATTTTACTTAGATTATTTAGAATATAATAAGCAAGTATTATTCCTGGAACATTAGAAAGTAACGTAATAGCGACAATCTCACCACTAAACATAATATAAATATCTTTTTTCTTAACTCCTATTGCTCTAAAGATACCAACTTCTTTTACTCGTGATAAGAAAGATGCTCTTAACATTAAGAATATTTCTATTAAGGAAATACCTATAATGATACAAGAGGAAATAATAGCTATTTTAGTTGCTTCTTTTCTTTCTTCTAAAAAGTCCTTTTTATCATTTTCATAACTATCAATTATATTAACATTATAGTTTTCTCTAAAAACTTCTAAAGCCTTTTCTTTATTCTTAGGATAAATAGCTATATTTTTAGATTCTACTACTAATCTTTCTAAAATAGTATTTTTATTAACCAAAAAAGTATCAAAATCATATTTTGAATCATAATAACCTACTACTTTTAATTTATGATTATTTATTTCACTTTCAATTTCTTTATTAAGTGGCCAACTATCTTTATGGTTAATATGAACTAAAACTTCATAATCATTAACAGGAAAATTCCCCTCTTTTAAAGTAATATAGTTATTATATAAAGTGTAATCCATAAAACTATCAGCATAATTTAATTCATTAAAGACAGATACATTACCATAAGTATTTCTCATATTATATAAAATATTAAGAAACTCATCTTTTTTAGTATATATAGATGGACTTTTTTTATCTACTACTCCTACTATTGTATATTTATCTACCATATTAACTTTCGTATTAGCTTCTAAAATATCTTTTCTTTTAATACCCATCATCTTAGCTGTCTCTTGTTTTAACAAGTTATCTTCTACCATTTTATCTATTACAATTTCCTTATCTGTTTTGGGCATTCTACCTTCAACAATATCTTCTTCTTTAAGCATATCAACTTCAGCTAGTGAGCCTTCTAGAAAAAGACTTTGCTTTTGATTCTGATAAATATCATCTTTTAAATATAAAAGTCTAACTGAAGAATCACCCGGTAATAAATAATTCACATCATCTTCATTTTTGTATTTTACGTAATCTTCATAATTTATTTTATTCGTTTTTATCATTAAATAATTCTTATTTGTCCTAACAAACTCACTATCATCAACTTCTAAATTAGCAGCTATTCTAGATACACCAAGCATTATAAACATTCCTGATAGAAAGAAGCCTCCTAATAGTATTTTCTTCATAAAAGAATAGTTAAATACTTGCTTAAAACCATTAGTAATAAAAGTAAAAGGGTTAAAAATAGATGAGTATTTTAATTTTTTATTATTATTTTCTAAAGCAAATTGGTAATTTTCTACGAATGCTTTATCTATTTTCTTATAATGCTCATTTATAAATTCAATATTTCCCTCACTATCAACAGCTTCTATTTTCTCCCCATTTTCACTTTCTATATAAATATTATTATTTTTAACGACAATATTTAATTTTAATTTAACGTTTTCCTCACTATAAACATTTACTTCTAACTCATCTTTTTTTAATTTTTCACACTTAGCAAAATCTTTTAAGTAAAAACAATTATCCATCATTATATCTAACTTTTCATCATGCTCATTTATATAATCATCTACTACTTTACCATCAGCTATTTTTATTATTCTAGTAGCATAAAACTTAGCTAAATTAACTTCATGCGTAACTAATATAACTAATCTTTCTTTTGAAATAGCTTTAATAATATTCATAATTTCAATCGTATTTTTACTATCAAGATTACCTGTTGGCTCATCAGCAATTATTATATTCGGATTTTTAACTAGCGCTCTCGCAATACCTACTCTTTGTCTTTCTCCTCCCGATAACATACTAGCTGGTCTTTTCCGAAAACGCCACATTCCTACCTTTTCTAAGACATAGCTTACTCGTTTATCAATTTCGCCTTTTTCTTTGATTCCTAGCATTTTTAATGTTAAAGCTACATTATCATATACTGATAAATTTTCTACTAATTTATAATCTTGAAAAATATAGCCAATATTTAAGTTACGTAGTTTATCTCTAAAATAAGAAAATCTACTTGTCATCTTCTTACCATTAATATAAATCTTGCCACTTTTTACTTTATCAAGTCCACCTATAGCATTTAAAAGTGTCGTCTTACCAGAACCAGATGGCCCTAATAAAGCAACTAAGCCATCATCTCCTAAAGTTAAAGAGGTATTGTTTATAACATGAATTTCATTGCGATGATGTCTATTAAAGTATTTATTCAAATTTTCTATTTTAATCATTACTCTACCTCCCTATAAGTACTCATAACACTTTCTTTAAATAACTTTTTAGCATATCTCAGACTGATAAAATAAGACATACCTGTAATTATAAGATATAAAATTAGATAATCTTTTATTAAGAAATATCTATTTACTGTTTCAATAAAAGCTATATTTAAAATACTTAGTCTTTGTAACAAAGCAATTATTACAAAGATAAAATAAGCTATATTACTAACAATAAATAATTCTATTATAAGTAGCTCTTTCGTTACTTTTTTATTTCCTCCTAACATTCTAATAATAGAAAAGTAACTGTTTCTTGATTTTAATATTATTCTAATAACAAAGTAAGATATAAAAAACATAACTATAACTAAAACACTAGTAATAATTGTTTTTAATATTTTAACTAGTTGAATACTTCCATCTTGAACTAAAGTATCTTTAAGACTAATAGTTCTATAATTATGTTTATTTAAATAGCTAAGTAACTTAGGCACATTTTTATAATCATCCGCAAATACACTCATCTGAAAAATTCCTTTATCAAATAACTCTCTATAGTCATCATTATTTACATAAAGAATTCCATTATAATCAGAAAAATTATCTTTATTATAATTAGCTATATCAAGTACTTTATCTATATTATCTTTATTATAGGTTTTAGTAATTGTTAAATCTTTACTACTAGTAAAATATATATTTTTAACGGAAATATTTAAAGTACAATAAAGGCAATATTCTTTAGGACATAAATATTTCAAATCATCTGAAACATAAACCTCACCTTTAGGTACTTTTGTATTTGTTACTAGTTTGAAATCATTAACCTCATCACTTACTTGATGATATTTAGCCATAAAGTCAACTGTAATATTACTATATTGTTTATGTGTTTCAAAAAGAAGTTTTTGTAATATTTCCTTTGATAAGTAAATGGTATAGTCATCATGTACATCTTCTTCTAAGTATTTAATACCTACTACTTTTAAAGTATCACTTTTATTTGCTTCACCACGTTCATCAGCCATATAAAAAGTCATATTTAATAGTTCTTCATAATTTTTACCAAGATAATAATCATCTTTATCGCCCATAATTATAATCTCATTAGAACTACTAGGTAATCTTCCTTTATCAACTTTTCCTTTAAATAATTCTAAAGAAGAAGTTTTACCATTAATCCATAAAGAACGATTCTCATTAACTATATTAAAGTACTGGTCTGTTAAAAAGTCATTTTCTAAAACATAATCAACATTTTCTTGCCTTTTAAGTTTAGCTATTTCTTCATCAGAAAAACTACTTCTATCTTTTTTATTTATAATAATTCTTTTATCATCTGTATTAGTAAATATATAGTTATAACCATTCTTTGATGCTTCATACTCTTCTTTTCTAAAAGCAGAATACTCAGTCATTAAGCTAACTGTTATAAAGGCATAGACTAAGAAAAGTAAAATAAATTTAGGTACTATATTAAAAGTATTTCTAAAACCAAGCTTAATCTTATCTATAAAATTAATACTTTTTAAAGAAGCTTTTTGATAATTTGTTACTTCTTGGTATTCTTTAATCTTTTTATCTTCTAAAACTTTTCCATCATGCATAGTAATCTTTCTAGTTACATAGGGCTCTACTTGTTCGTAATTATGAGTAACTATTATAACTAATTTATTTTTAGCTATTTTGCTTAGTAATTTTATGACACTTAAAGCCGCTTGTTTATCTAAGTTACCTGTTGGCTCATCAGCTAAAATTATAGGAGTATCTTTAGCTAAAGCTCGTGCAATCGCAACTCTTTGTTTTTGACCACCTGATAGTTTGGAAACTTTAGTTCTTTTAAATTTTAATAAGTCTACTTCTTTTAATAACTCTAAAACTTTAGCTTTTCTATCTTTTTTCTTAACGCCATTTAAAGTTAAAACTAATTCAACATTTTGATAAACTGTATAGCTATTAATTAGATTAAAGTTTTGATAAATATTACCAATATATTCTCGTCGATACTTCTCCCAATCTTTAGCCATATAGTGACTAGTTTCTAATGATTCAACATACATTTCCCCTTCTTCATAAGAATCTAGTCCGCCAATTACATTTAAAAGCGTTGATTTACCACTTCCACTTTCTCCAGTAATCGCAATAAACTCACCTAAAGAAAACTCTAAATTAACTTTAACAAAGCCTGAAGCAATAACACCTTTACTATAATAAAACTTAGATACATTTTTTAATTTTATCATAAGCCCACATCGATTATCTCGACTACACCTCCCTTTCATATTTAACAAAATTATATAACAAAAAAACTTTACATACTAGCATTTTTACTAGACAATTATGTAAAGTTTTATTTACAAGTTAAAAAATTCTAATCCATATATTTTGCTTCACTGATTGAAAAAAGAATAGTCTTTTCATTTTCAACCAAACTAACTCTTATATGAACATTTAAATCTTTAGAACTACCATCTTGAGTTGTGAATAATAATTTCTTACCAAAGACATAAATATATTTATCTTTTTCATTATTAGTAATATCCTGTATCATACATTCATACTCGCCTACTTCTAAGCCATTTATTATTTCTTTTATGCGGTCAGTATCAACATTATATAGGAAATAAAAAGTCGGTTCTTTCTTTATGATGTCATTAATTTTAATTTGCCAACCAGCCTTAATAGCTTCTTTTAGATTAGTTAGTAATTGGCTTAGTTCAACTTCATCTAAGTCTTTCATATTCTCTCCTTTCTAGCAACCATTTTATTTCTATTAACTGTAACATCACGCATATATACAGTCAACTAAATAATATCATTAATTAAATAACTCAGTCAAGAAAAAAAGCATCAAATGATGCTAATTCATTATACTTCTTCTAATATTTTTAAATCATTACCTACAAAGACTACTAAATATCTACAAACATCCCCTAATCTTTCAT
>CANQIL010000031.1 GCA_947624045.1 uncultured Bacilli bacterium | reverse complement strand
TAAATTTAAAAAAAATTGTTGGAAAGAATCGACCACTTTACAAAAAGAAAAATTTCCGAATGTAAAGCAAAAGTAAAGGGACTGTCAAGAAATTAATTCGTTAATTTCCGGACAGCCCCTTTTGTTCTACAAAAATTGGTTGACATATGTATAAAATTTGGATATGCTAAAAATGAATGGAGATGGTTATTTGGAAGCAAGACTTAAAGATAATGAAACAATAAAACAGAAAGAAGACAAGATAATTAGTAGTATCTCAAATAAGAGTAAGATATCTTTAGAAGAACTATTTGCAAGATATGAAAAATTATCTAATGAAAAAAGAGGAAAAGTTGAAGCTTATGATTGGGGAGAAGATTTAGGAAAAGAAAAATTTTATTAAGGGATATTTTTAAATTAGGAGATATTTATTATATTGATTTTACTAAAGTGATATGATAAATATCTTTTTCATTAAGCTTATTTATAGTATATAGTGTAAATTTAAATTTTTTACAGTAAAATTTGTTGTAAATTTATCTGTCTAAGTGTGTCAAATGTATTGATTGTTTTACAGAGTTAGTTTATTCTTATAATAGGGAGTGTGATATAGGTGATTTATCCTTCAATTGATAAGTTACTCAATATAGTTGATTCTAAATATGAGTTGGTTCATATTTCAGCAAGAAGAAGTAAAGAAATCTCTAGAGAAGGATTTTTACAAATGCCTGAGTCCGAATATAAGAGTAAAAAGAATATAGGGAGAGCTCTTGAAGAAATTGCAGAAGGCTATATTGAGGTAAAAAGAGGAAATTAATTAACCTCTTTTTATTTTGATAAATAAAAATAATATTTTTTGAATGTAATTATTTAGCTTAAATTTTTTTTTAAAAGTGTAAATTTTATATACTGATATAAAGATGTGCTGTCAACTTTTAAAAAACACTTGACAATACCTAATGGGGGGGGGGTATGCTATAGTTAGGTAAAAATAGGAAAAGTGGAAAAAAGGTGTTTATAAATTATGAATAGTAGAAGAACTAAATTAATTATAATAGCTTGTCTTTGTGTAGTGGTAGTAGGCTTGTCAATTGGTTATGCTTTATTATCAACAAGACTAAATATAACTGGAACAGCTAAAGTTCCAGCTAGTACGTGGGACGTAGTATTTTTAGAAAATGAAATTAATAAAACTGAAACAGGAATGGCTAAGTGTAGTTTAGGTACAATTGAGGGAACTAGTATTTCTGAAATGAATGTAGAATTTACTAAGCCAGGAGATTCTTGTACTTTTAGTATTCCTGTAAAAAATATCGGAAATATTTCTGCAAAATTAGTAGATGTAACAGGAAAGAGTTCTAATTTAACATTTGTTGGTAGTGGCAAAACTGTTTTAAGTGACCAAGAATTGTTACAAAAAAATGTAGTTTATGAAGTTAATTATGGAACTACACCTATTAAGGGAGATACTAACTTTTCAAATATTGAATTATTAAAAGCAACTAATGAAGTAACAGTAACTTTAAGAGTTACCTTTAATCATAGTGCTGAAGATATTCCAAAAAATCCAGTAACATTAGGCGGATTAGATAGAGGTTTTATCTTTGAAAGTTTATCTGAAGAAGAAAGTGACGAACAGAGTGGATCAAGCCTAGATAGTATACCAAACCCACCTGAATTAAATGGAGATATGATACCAGTCTATTATGAAGCAACAACTACTACTGATGGAGTATGGAAGAAAGCTGATATAAATAATGAAAATAATAATTGGTATGATTATGCTAATCAGAAATGGGCTAATGCTGTAACAATAATTTCAGACAAAAGAAATGAGATAAAGAATGCTGCTATTGGAACGCCTATAGATATGAATGATATAAATACGATGTGGGTCTGGATACCAAGATATTCATATACAATAAAAAGTGAAGATGGAGGAGAAAATTATTTTGGTAAGGCTAGTTTTGGAAATAATAATCCATCTAGAGATCTACCAGGAGAAATAGATGTAAAATTTATTTCGAAAGTAACGGAAACAGGTACTGCTCAGTATACAGGAAATACTCCAACGAATTGGCGAACCAATGAAGCCTTTGATTTTGATGGAGAAAAGAAAAGCGGCTTATGGATCGGCAAGTTTGAAGTGTCTGGTAATTTAACTTCAGATGGACAGGCTTGTGTTGATAATTTATGTGATTCAAGTAAGATAACAATAAAACCGGGAGAAATTTCCTTAGTTAATCAGACTGTAAGTAGTTTTTTCTATATGTCTAGGAGTATGCAACTGCACGATAATAATATATTTGGATTTGATGCAAATAGTGGTGATTTACATATGATGAAAAATGATGAGTGGGGAGCAGTTGCGTATTTATTTCAAAGTAGATATGGCAAATATGGGAATACTGATTATACTGGTGCCAACAAAGAAATATATATAAATAATTATAGCGAACATATAACAGGAAATAGTGGAGGAAGTCCCAATGCAAGTTATGCTGATGCAAAGTATACCTATAATAATATGACTGATTTAGGTAAAGGAAAAGGTCAAGCTGGGCCTGGAGCTTCAACTACTGGAACAATATATGGAATATATGATATGAATGGTGGTGCGTATGATTATTTATTTGTAATCTTAAAAGATTATAATAATTTGTATACCTCTTTATCGGGTTTTAAAGGATTAGGAATTACAGGTAGTGAGGTTGGGAAAATAGAGTTACCCAATCAAAAATATTATAATATATATAAAAGCTTTGATTTGTCTTCAAGGGATTTTGTAGATACTAAGGCAAATCAAGCTTGTAACGATAACATATGTTATGGCCATGCTTTATCAGAAACTTTTAGCAATGATAGTGCTTTCTATGGAGATAAAGCAAGTTTTATAGAAATGGAGTATTCTTTCTTTAAACGTGGTGGTGATTATGGTAACAGTAATTTTGCTGGAATATTTGATTCTCGAAGTTCTGATGGTTATTGGAGTCCTGGATCTTCTACTCGTTTGACATTGACTCCATAAATATTGTTATTAAATTGTTTTTTTGCTTTTTTAGTGAGAAGAAAGTATAAAAAATACAGTTAATATTGATATAAATACTTTGTGTTCTTATTTTGTTATTGTTAAGTCTTTGATAGACTTTTTTTTTGCAATTTGTTAAAATAATTTTGGTGATGTATTTTTGAAAATAGAGCGTTATAAAAAAGGAAATGGTGGTAAATATAAAATACTTCTTGATGATGGGCAAGTTTTAATATTATATGAAGAAGTTATATTAAAATTTAATTTACTTTTAAAAAAAGAAATAACTAATAAAGATTTAGTAGAGATAAATACTTATAATCAAGAATGTGAAGTATATTATGTAGCTTTGGATAGTGTTAATAGACGGTTTAAGAGTATTTATGAATTAGAAGAAGTTTTAAGAAAAAAAGAATATCCAAAGGATTTGATAGATTTAGCTATTCAAAAATTAATAAAACAAGGATATTTGAATGATAGAGTATTTGCCAAGAGTTATATAAATAATCAAATAATTATAACAAATAAAGGTCCTTTAAAAATAAAAAGAGAATTATTAGAAAAAAAAGTTGATATAAATATTGTTGATGAAGAAATTAGTATTTATTCAGATGAAGAACAGTTAATAAAAATAGAAAAAATAGCAGAAAAATTATTAAAGGCTAATCATACTAGAGGGGGAGTTATATTAAAACAAAAAATTATTAATAATCTTAAAAATTTAGGTTATGAAAATGAATTAATTATAAAAGTTATAGGGACTAAAGATTTTAATAATACTGAAGATATTAGAAAAAAAGAATATGAAAAAATAAAAAGAAGATTAGCTCATAAGTATAGTGGTGATGAATTAGAAAGAAAAATAAAAGAAAGACTTTATCAGAAAGGATTATATTATGAAGAATAATAAAAAAATAAAAATAGCTTTTTTGTTTTTAATCTTTTCAATAGCTATATGTATACTTTTATTTATGAGGCGGGAGTCAGATTATTTTTGGCATATTAAAGCAGGCGAATATATGGTTAAAAATGGCTTGTTGAAAAAAGATGTTTTTTCTTGGTTTGTAAAGGGGAAATATTGGTTTAGTCATGAGTGGCTGTTTGAAGTTATTTTGTATTATTTTAAATTAATATTTGGAAAAGTACATATTTTAGTATATGGATGTGTTTGTTATTTTACATTACTATTAATAATATTTTTGGCCAATAAAAAAGGCTTTTTAAAAAATGTTTTATTTTCTTTAATATGGTTGACATTATCATTAATACTAGTAGTTTTTGCTCAAGCAAGGCCACATTTAATTAGTTTTAATTTACTAGCGTTAACAATATATTTGCTTTTTGATTTATATAAGAATGCTGATTCTAAAAAAATATTTTTACTACCAATTATTTCTTTAATATGGGCAAATGTTCATGGCGGTTGTAGTAATCTTCCTTATATATTTTGCTTAATATTTATAGTTGGGGGATTATTTGATTTTGAAGTTGGTAAGATTAAAGCTAAGAAGTTAGCTAAAAAGCAAATAATTAAATATATTATAGTTATGATTTTATGTATGGGTTTTATTTGTATTAATATTCATGGTGTAAAGATGTTAATTTATCCATATACTAATATGTTAAATAAGACTATGATAAATAGTATTAGTGAGTGGAGAGCTTCTAGTTTACAGGATATAGCTCATTTACCTTACTTTGTAATTAGTTTTGTTATATTAATGATATTTTTGATTAGTGAAAAGAAAATTTCTTTTTTAGACTTTTTACTATTTATAAGTGTATTGTTTTTAGGACTTAGAAGTATTCGTTTTTGGGGCTATACATATATTGTTATGTCATTTGTAATATTTAATTATATAAAAGCAACAAAATATGATAAAAGTTTTTTACCAGCTATTATTGTAGTAGCTATTGCTTTTTTGATGTTACCTATAGTAAATTATAATAAAATTATTCTTAAAAATATAGAAAGTAAAACTTTAGATGATAAAGTAATTCAAGTAATTAAGAAAGAAAAACCGAAAAGGCTATTTAATATGTATGATTATGGTGGAGAATTAGTTTATAACGATGTAGAAGTTTTTATTGATGGAAGAGCTGATTTATATTCTAATTATAATTATGAAGATTACTTAAATATTTCTAGTTTAAAATGTGATTATGTAGCTTTAATAAATAAATATAATTTTGATTATTTTTTAGTAGATAAGTCTTATTCAATTTATACATATTTAAAATATAGTGAAGATTATGAAAATATTTATGATTATAAAAATACTTCTATATTTAAAACAAAGGAGCTGCCAAGAAATTAATTTGTTAATTTCCGGACAGCTCTTTTACATTTCTTTTAATGATAGATTATATATAATTTTATCTTTGATTGTTAAATTAAATTCTAGTTTATCATTTGTAAATATAATTTTATAGTAATTTTCATTCTTTATTGATTGTTTTTCTGGCTGTAAGCCATTATTAAAAATATCATAAAAATCATTTATATTTTCTAATTTTTTATCTATATATCGTACATCAATATCTTTATATCCTAAATCTATTTCTCCATCTATTGTTGTAGTAGTTCTGAAGCCTAAAGAATCTATCTTGTTGTTTTTATCAATGGAAATGAAAGTATTTTTATATTGATAGTTAAATTCCAAATCATCAAAAACTAAATAATCTTTATTTGGTTCAAAGCTATCACCTATTTTGAAGTTATTTATTGAAATATTTTCTAGGTGTAAATCAGGATTACTTATTTTAATTATGTCTTCTGTTGTTATGTTAGAATTATCAAGCTTATTTTTGTCTTTACTTTTAATAATTTTATAGGCTAAAAATGTTGCTCCACATAAGATGATTATTAATAAAATAGTAATTATAGTAATATATGATTTTTTCATACTAGTACTCCTTTCTTTTGCTGTTCAGTGAACAGTCATAGATTTTTCAATTACCTCATCTTTATTTCAGTATATAAAGTTTGTTATTTCTTGTCAAGCAAAGAAAAAAGAAAAAGTTTTTATTTACTTTTTTCCTAATTTGTAGAACTTGCTGACTTTTTAGCAGCTTCAACTAAATCATCCATATAATCGTTGTATGCTTTTTTCAAAGCATCATCGTTCCATTTAATTTTATTTTCTTCTCTTATTTTAGCTAAAGTTGTGTAATATAAAGTAGAATCATCTTGTAGTTTTTGTTCTTTTAGAGTTTCTTGGATATCTTTTTTAACTTTGCTTAGTTTTGGCTTTGATTTCTCACCAGTTTTTAGAATAATATGATAGCCTAATTCAGTTTTTATTGGTTCTTTAGTATACTCATCTTTTTTTAGTTTTTTAGTTGCTTCGGAAAATTCTTCAAGCATATCATCATAACTGAAATAACCTAAGTCACCACCATTAGTTGCGGTTTTTTCATCATCAGAATATTTTTTAGCTAACTTTTTAAAATCTTCTCCATCATTTAGTTTACTAATTACTTCGTTAGCCTTTTTTAAGGCAGCTTCTTCTGCTTCAGCTTTTTCTTCATCAGTTGCGTCATCTTTAACATTTAAAGTAATTAAAATATGACTAGCTTTTACATCTCCATAGATATTTTCATCATAGTACTTTTTAATTTCTTTATCAGTTAAATGATCTTTTATGTAGTCTTCAACTGCTTCATTTCTTTTGTACTCTAAAGATAAAACTTCTTTTAACTCTTCTTCAGTTTCAACTCCAAAATATTGTCTTAATACTTGAGTATAAGTATCTTCATTAGAACCATAATTAGCTTTGATTTGGTCAATTTGTTCTTTAACTTCTTTTTCTTCATCATCAGTTGTTTTATACTTTTTATCAAAAAGTTTATGGTCAATAGTATCAATTATTTTAGAAATATTATTTACTTTGATACTTTCATAATATTCAGTGGCTGTTATTTTGCCACCTTTAACAGATACCGCTACTTCACTACCATCTTTTAATTCAGCTTTTTTTCCACATCCAGTAACTAGAGTAATCATTACTAGAAGTGATGCTATTAAAATAAAATTTTTTTTCATTTTTTTTTCCTCCTATACCTAACTATAATAACAAAAAATCAAAATTAGTGCAATAAAATTAGATAGATATAATCACACAAATGGTACTTTTGCCATAAAATATTTTGAAAGCAATAAAAAAGGAGGAAAAAACATGAATAACTGTATTTCTAGTTCAGCTATAATCTTAGTATTATTTATTCTTTTAATCATTATTTTAGGTGCTTATATTTAAGGAGGTGTAGACGAATGTCATGTCAAGATAATAATGTTGTAACTACTACTTGTGCTTGCACTGGTACTGGTAGTAGAGGTGGTAATGGATTTTTATTAATCATTATCCTTTATATACTATTAGCTATTATATTAGGTGGAGCATTTGGCTCTTATAATTACTAAGAGGGTGACCTCTTTTTCTTTTTAACTTAATTTAGTTTGAATAAGAGAGGATAAATAATTATATTCAAGATTATCATCAGTTAAATTATTAAGAGAGATAGTTTTAGTTAAATCATCTTCATTAATAATAGTAAAAGAGTAAGCTTTAGGAGTAATATTATTTTTCTTTAATAAAGAAGTAAATGATAAAATATTTTCCGTTATTTCTTTAGATGAGAACTTTTTAGTTAGTATTTCTTTTTTTAGAGTATATATTTTTAGGGTAGAGTAAGCAGATGAATTAGTATTTATAATTTTATCTTTTACTGTTTTAGCAAACTCATCTAGATTAGTATCAATTGATATTTCTACTTCTTCATTAGTTTTAGTTAAAACATCTTTTTCAATTGACTTTTCTATATGGTTTAAAAGAGAGTTTCCTTCGATATAGTCTTTTTGATAAGTATCTTTTATTTTCTTATTAGTATAGGTTAAATAAAAGAAAAGATTTTTATTTTGAGAAGAAGTTACTTTAAGAGTAAAGACATCATTTTTATAGGTAACTTTATTTTTCTTTAAAGAAGAGTAAATACTCATATAATTATCTTGAAGATAAGTATCAAACTTCTTTTCTACTTTAGGAATAAAGAGAATGTCAAATTTTTCTTTTACTATAATTACACCGAAAAAGACAAAGACTACTAAAAATAAAAGAGCCATTTTTAAAGTTAACTTTTGTTGTTCATTCATGGTACATCACCTAAAAATATTTTATATGATATTTAAGTAAAAGACAATTATTTTGATAAAAAAAAGATGAATTAGTTGTTATGTTTTTTGTACATTAGAATAAAAATGTACTTGTCAAAAAACTATTTATATGTTATTATGTATTTGTCAAGGAAACTTGCATAAAATAAAAAAGGGAAGACTCGATTTTGCTAGTTGAGTACTTGCCATTAATAAATGTTTCAAGCACTTAATCTACACTAGATTGAGTGCTGTTTTCTTATATTTTTATCATTAATATTATTAATGATACTATTAATAATATAATTATTAATAGCTGAAAAAAGACTAAAAAATCTTTTTTATTCATAATATCAGCCTCCTTATTTTCTTTGAAAAAATAGGTAGGCAAGCACTCAACAATCAAGTTTTCCCAATAAGATTATATCAATTATTAAGTCATAAAGCAAGAACTTTTTGTACTAAATATTACTTATTTCATAATTACATTTGAGAAACTTTTTTTGCACAAAAGTGATAAAAATATACTTGTCAAAAAACTATTTATATGTTATTATGTATTTGTCAAGGAAACTTGCATAAAATAAAAAAGGGAAGACTCGATTTGGTAAGTTGAGTATTTGCCATTGTACAAATGTGAAGCACTTAATCAACATAGATTGAGTGCTATTTTAAATATATTTTTGATATTATTGTAGATATTAATAAAATAATTATTAATATTTGAAAAAACATGCAAATCGTAATGTATTTGAAAATGCATGTTTTTTTCTTCTGATAAATTATTTGATTAAAAAAGATGAAAAAAATTTTAAAAATAGTTGTTTTGTTTTTGGGGATATGGTATCATATAGTATGAATTATAGTAAAAAAAGAATAGTAGGTGGTTAGTGATGCAGATACAACAAGGAGTAGTTAAATATAAAGATAGGACAGATTTAATTTGTAACTATGGAGTTACTGAAGATGGTAAACAATATTATTTTTTAGATAATAAGCCACTTCCAAATGGGAATATTATAGCTTCTAGTACTTTAGTTGAAGCAGTGGACCCAACTGTTAAAGCATCTCATGCAGGTGTAATAAGTAGAGAGGGAAAAATTGTTATTCCACTTGAGAATAAAATGGTAAAGAATTTAGGCAATAATATTCTTTTAGTTGAAAAAGCAATTCCTACTTCCAAAAATGTTTTGGAGAGTATTGGTTTGAAAAATATTCCAGATGCCGCAACTAAATTAGTTACAACACCTGCCACTATTAAAGATAGATTAATGGTGAAAATGGAAAATGAAGGAAGATTTGTTTTTAATGACCAATTTTCAGAAGCTTCTATTTTTGATTATAATGGTAAAAATTTAATAGATAATGAGTATTTTAGTTTTATTGGTATGAATTCTAAGAAAATCTATTTTAGTAAAAACACAGTTGATTCAGAAATAGTTGAGTATTCTTTATTCCCAGAAAAAGTTGCTTTAGATAATAATAAGAAAGATAAGATTAATGTAGAGGCTGTTGCGAAAGAAAATAAAGAAAAAATAGAGACAGCTATTAATAGTAAAATGACTCCTCAAGAAAATAATCCAGTTAATAATGATAATAAAAATTTAGAGAGTGCTCCTATTGTGGGTAAACATGTTGCGACGGGGTCAATACCAGTTGTACCGCTTCCGGTAGAGCCAAAACCTATTGTGCCGACTCCTGGTCCTGTTCCAGTAGGTGGTGTACCTGTTGTTCCAAAGCCAGAGCCAGCACCAATTGACGTTCCACCTATTGCGCCAAAACCAGAATCAGCACCAATTGACGTTCCGCCTATTGCGCCAAAGCCAGAACCTGCACCAATTGATATTCCACCTATTGCGCCAAAGCCAGAACCAGCACCAATCGACGTTCCACCTATTGCGCCAAAGCCAGAACCAGCACCAATCGACGTTCCACCTATTGCGCCAAAGCCAGAACCAGCACCAATCGACGTTCCACCTATTGCGCCAAAACCAGAGCCTGCACCAATTGATGTTCCACCTATTGCACCAAAACCAGAGCCAGCACCAATAGAAACTGAGTCTGAAATGAAAGATTCTCTAATAGATGATACCACAGTACCGATAGTACCATTAATTGATGATAATACTGAGGATAAAATAATTGATTCTGATGATAACAAGTCTAAGGTTATTGATGAAATAGATGAACAAATTCCAATTGTTCCCGATGACGATGAAGAAGAAAAAGTAACAGATACTAAGGAAGAAGAAACAGTTGAAGAAGACAATCTTTTAGATAAAATCTCTGAAGAAAATGCTTTTGATGGTAAATTAGTTGATGCAAGTGAAGTTGCTAAAGTAGTGGGAGGACAAGATACTGAAAATGCTGATGATACAGCTGTAGTTGAAGAAGAAAAAGAGGAAGAAAAATCATCAGAAAAAGAAGAAGTAAAAGATAACGAAAAAGATGATGAAGAAGTAGAAGAAAAAATAAATTTAGACTTTACTAAAGAAGAAAAAGTAGAAGATGAGCAGGATGATGATATGAAAGATAACTTTAAAACGATAGATGAAAATATTTTTGATAGTGACTTTAAAGATGACTTAATTGATGATGAGTTATTTGAAGATTCATTACTAAAATTAGATAAAATTGACTTAGATTATGAAAATAGTAAATATGCAAGACATATAGATGATTATGATGATAGAGATTCAAGTGATATGAATTTTATGGATGATGTTACTAAGTCAATGGCTAACTTAATTAATTTAAATAAAAAACAAAATAATAAGATAGTTGATTATGAAAAATTAATAACTAAGTTACGTAGAAGTGGTAATGAAGTTACTAAGAAAAATAAATCTTTAGAAGATGAAATTAGATACTTGAATGGAAAAGTTAGAAATTATGAAACAATAGTTTCTAAATTAGAAAATAGGAATAGGGAATTAGATGAGAAAGTTGAACAACAAAGTAAAAAGATTAAAAATCAAGAAGAAGAAATTAAATCATTAAAACCTAGTGCTACAAGTAAAGAAGAATTACTTAAATTAATTCAAGATGCCAATTCACTTCTTGATGAAGAAGATGAATTAAATTATAGAAGAGCATAGATACCTTAAGGGTGTCTTTTTTTGTCTGTAAATTTTTTTGTTAAATATGAGATTTTGTGCTAAAATAAGAGTGATTTCGTTTTATACAAATAAATGGGGTGAATTAGATGCTAGAAATTAAGAATTTAAGTTGTAAAGTTAAAGATACTGAGGAAAATATTTTAGAAGACTTTTCCTTAACAATAAAAAAGGGCGAAATACATGTTATAATGGGACCTAATGGAACGGGGAAGAGTACTTTATCTAAAGTTATAATGGGGCATTATAAATACGAAGTTACTGGTGGAGATATTTTATATGACGGAGAAAGTATTTTGAACTTAAGTGTTTCTGATAGAGCTAAAAAAGGAATTTTTCTTTGTATGCAAGATCCAACAGTAATAGAAGGAGTTTCAAATAGCGAATTTTTACGAACAGCTTTAGGAGAAGTTACCGGGGAGAAAGTTAATCTATATACCTTTATTAAAGATATGGAAAAAGCTTATAGTGAAGTAGGACTTAATAGTAATATGCTACATAGGTCATTAAACCTTGGCTTTAGTGGAGGAGAAAAAAAGAAAAATGAAATTTTACAACTAAAACTTTTAAAACCTAAATTTATTATTTTAGATGAATTAGATTCAGGATTAGATGTTGATAGTTTAAGAATAGTTTGTCAAAATATAAATAATTATATAGAAGAGTATCCTGATACAGCACTTTTAATAATTACCCATTATCCTAGAATATTAGAATATATTAGACCACAATTTGTTCATATCTTAAAAGATAAGAAAATATTAAAAACAGGAGGAGAAGAATTAGCTTTTGAAATAGAAAAAGAGGGATATAATGGGGTTAATATTATGATAGGAAATGAGAATAATGAGTAAAATATTATATGTAATAGATAATAATGAGAAGAAAGAATATAATTATAAAATTTTAGAAGATACTATTATTTATCATTTCTCTATTAATAGTAGTAATAATGTTACAATTGACTTAGATAAAGAGGGAGTTGCTTTAAATTACTATTATAGTAGTATAAATTACGATGATAATTATTTTAATATAAAAGTTAAACATAATAAAGCTAAGACACATAGTGAAGTTATTAATCATGGGGTTAATGTTTTAGAAAATAAACTTACTTTTAATGTAGATGGAATAGTTTTAAAAAAAAGTTTTGGATGTATTTGTAATCAAGATAATCAAATTATTAATATGAAAGATGGTATGAGTACGATTTGTCCTAATTTACTTATAGATAATTATGATGTTGATAGTAATCATTCGGCTTATATAGGGAAGTTTAAAGATGAGTATTTATTTTATATGATGAGTAGGGGTATAGAAGAGAGTGTTTGTAATAAATTATTGTTAAAAGGCTTTTTAATTAATAGTGATAGTATATTAATGGAGAAAATAAAAGATTTTATATTAGAAATTGAGAATATTTAGGAGGTGAAAAATTGTGAATAGAGAAGATTTTCCTATGTTAGAAAAAGATATAGTTTACTTTGATAATGGAGCAACTACGTTAAAACCAAGAGTTGTTGTTTTAAAGATGGATGAATATATGCAAATGTATACTTCTAATATACATAGAGGAGATTATGATGCCGCCATTAAGACTAATCAAGCTTATGATGGGGTTAGGAAAATAGTTAGTGAATTTGTTAATTGTAGTGAAGATGAAGTTATCTTTACTAGTGGTACAACAATGTCTTTAAATACAGTGGTGTTTGGCTATATGAAGAAGCATCTAAAAAAAGGTGATGAGGTAATTATTTCTAAAGCAGAGCATGCTTCTAATGTTTTACCTTGGATGAAGCTAAGTGAAGATATAGGGATAGTTATAAAATATGCTCCATTAAATGATAATATGGAACTTACTGTTGAAAATATAGAGAAAACTATTACAGAGAAAACAAAAGTTATTTCGATTGCGCATGTTAGTAATGTAATAGGCGATGTTAGAGATATTAAAGCTATTGGAAAAATCTGTAAAGAGAGAGGCATTTTATTTAATGTCGATGGAGCTCAGAGTGTACCACATATGAAAGTAGACTTTAGAGATGCCAATATTGATTTTTTAAGCTTTTCAGGTCATAAGATGTGTGGTCCAACAGGAGTTGGAGTATTAGTAGTAAAAAGTAAGTTAATGGAAGATATGGACCCTTTATGTTATGGGGGTGGCATGAATCAGACTTTTGAAGCTACAGGTGATTATGAATTAAAAACAGGTCCTAGTAAATTTGAAGCAGGAACTCCACCAATAGCAGAAGTAATTGGCTTAGGAGAAGCTATTAAATACTTAGAAAAAATAGGTCTTGATAATATTCATAAACACGAAGTTAAACTAAAAAAATTATTAGTTAAAGAATTAGAAAAAATACCTAATATAATTTTATATAATACTAATTCTGATAGTGGTATACTTTCTTTTAATATAGATTCAGTGTTTGCTCAAGATAGTTCAGTTTATCTAAATAATTATAATATCTATGTAAGAGCAGGAAATCATTGTGCTAAAATATTAAAAGATGAAATGAAAATAAAAAATACAGTGAGAGTAAGTATGTATTTTTATAACAATGAAGAAGATGTTTTAAAATTAGTAGATGTTTTAAAAAGAAGTGAAGATATATTTAGAGTAGTTATTTAAGGTGATATTATGGATAGTAATTTACGTAGAGAAATAATTTTAGATAATTATCAAAATCCTGTTAATAGAGGATTAATTGAAGATGATAGTTATGTTAAAGTTAATACTAATAGTGATAGTTGTATTGATAATTTAGATTTTATGATGAAAATAGAAAATGATAAAATAGTAGATATTCATTTTGATGGAGAAGCTTGCGCTATTAGTACATCAGCTAGCTCAATACTAATTAGAAATTTATTAGGAAAAAGTGTTTTAGAAGCAAAGAATATTTTAGAAAACTATAAAAAAATGATTAATGATTTAGATTATGATAAAGAATTATTAGGGGAATTAAATGTGTATGATGAGCTACAACCAAATAGAAAAAATTGTGCATTATTGCCAAGTGTAGCTGTTGAAAAAATGTTGGGAGGTTTGGAAAAATGAAAAATAGTATTAAAACAAAAGATATAAGAGTAGGAACAATCAAAAAATTTGTAGGTAAGGGACTTGAGCATAAGAGTGATTATCAATATGTTTTACTTGTAAAGGAAGATAATAAGTATCTAGATTTATTTGATGAACTAGATGAAGAAAAATTTGCCATATTTAAAAGGCTTCCTTATAGTAATACAACTTTAGATGGAGAAGATTATGGTACTAAGGTTTATCAAGTAAATGGTGTTTTTCCTAAAAAGAATGATGAGTGTGTTTTACTTGTAGATGTTAATTTTAAAAATATTTTAAATAGAGATATAATCTCTAAAGATGAGTTAAAAGAGTTAACATTAAAATCAAAATACTTTATAAGACAAAGAAAAGAGTATGCTTTAGAAAAACTTAAAAATTTAGATAGACCTATTAGTATGTTAAAAGTAGTTATTAATGATACATTGGAGGAAAAGCGTATTTTAAAGAAAATTAAGTAGGTGATAAAGTGGAAATTAAAGGACTAAATGAAGAAAATGTTAAGACAATATCAAAAATAAAAAATGAAAGTAATTGGGTATATGATTATCGATTAGATAGTTTTTTAAAATTTTTAAAATTAGATATGCCTGATTTTGGTCCTAAAATAGAACTTAATTTTGATGATATTATCTATTACAAAGATAATAATATAGATAGAAAAATTGAAAATGATTGGAATAATGTTTTAAAACCAGTAGTAAGAGAACTTGATGATTTAGGGGTTTTGGAAAGTGAACAACATCTTGGGGGTATGGGTGTACAATATGAAAGTGAAGTTATTTATCATAGTATGCTTAAGGAACTAGAAGAAAAGAAAGTTATCTTTACATCTATAGAGGTTGCGATGAAGAAGTATCCTGATATTGTTAAGAAATATTTTGGAAAGATTGTTAATAATGGGGAAAATAAATTTGCGGCTTTAAATGGTTGCGTTTTTAGTGGGGGTAGTTTTATTTATGTTCCACCTAATACTACTTTAGATAGGCCACTTCAAAGTTATTTTCGAATCAATAGTAAAAATATGGGACAGTTTGAAAGAACTTTAATTATTGTTGATGATAATAGTTCTTTACATTATATAGAGGGTTGTACGGCTCCTACTTATAGTGAATCATCTTTGCATGCAGCAGTTGTAGAAATTTATGTTGGTAAGAATAGTAAATGTCGTTATTCAACAATTCAAAATTGGGCACCTAATGTGTATAACTTAGTTACAAAAAGAGCTTTAGTAGATGATAATGGGACAATGGAATGGATAGATGGTAATATTGGTAGTAAGGTTACTATGAAATATCCTTGTTGTGTGTTAAAAGGAGATAATGCTAAGGGAACTTGTATTACGATTAGTGTAGCATCAAAGGGGCAGATTCAAGATAGTGGAGCTAGAATGATACATTTAGGTAAGAATACTATGAGTAATATAATTTCTAAGAGTATTGCTCGTAATGGGGGAAATGCTACTTATAGGGGGAAGGTTTTAATTAATAAAAAGGCTCTTAATAGTAGTAGTAATGTTAAGTGTGATACATTAATATTAGATGAATTATCTAAAAGTGATACAGTACCAGTAAATTCTTGTTTCAATTTGAGTAGTAATATTGAGCATGAAGCTACGGTGGCGAAAATTAGTGAGGATAATTTATTTTATATGATGAGTAGAGGTATTTCTAAGAAAAGAGCTGAAGAGTTAATCATTTTAGGCTTTTTAGATAAGTTTAGAGAAGAATTACCAATGGAGTATGCAGTTGAGTTAAATCAGCTTATAAAAAATAATTTGTAATTTTTTAAATTTTTACTAATTTTTAAAATTCAGCTATATTTTTTACTGAAAATGAAATTTTCGTCTAGGGAATTTCATTTTTTCGTGTGTTTTTAAGGGGTCAATTTTAAAAATTGGCCGTTTGCATTATTATTCTAAGTAAAGTATGATAGGCACTCGAAAGGAGGTGAAATATGTTAAATCAGGTAATTTTAGTTGGAAGACTTACAAGAAATATTACAATAAATAAGTCAGAAAAAGGAGTTAGTGTTGCGACAATTGGATTAGCAATTCCTAGAAGTTTTAAAAATGTTGAGGGTAATTATGATACTGACTTTGTGGATTGTGTAGCTTTTAATAATATAGCTACAAACACAGCAGAATATTGTAGTAAGGGCGATATTGTTGGGGTAAAGGGTAGAATACAGTCTAGAAGAGTTGAAAAAGATGGTAGAAATGAAAATGTTATGGAAATTGTATGCGAAAAAGTTACGTTTTTATCAAGCAAAGGTAAAGATGTAGAACCAGAATTTATTGAAGAAGATGAAGAATAGTTGGCAACTGACTTAGGTCAGTTGCTTTAATATTTGTATAAAAAGTTAAATTATTGTACAAATTGAAAAAAATTAAAAAGCGGGAGTTATGTCAATATTTAGTACACTAAAATGAGGGGGTTTTTTGAAAAAAATTAATTTTCTGCTTGTTTTTCAAA
>CANQIL010000030.1 GCA_947624045.1 uncultured Bacilli bacterium | reverse complement strand
TCAGTGCGTTCACTTTTTTTTACGTCTTATTATTTTCTTATTTCATCAAATTTTGATTAACAAAGGAATTTATTCATTTTAAAAAGTGGTAAAATTTCTTTCACCACTCCTTAATGTTTAAGAACCGCATTTAATTAGCAAGAAAAGTATTTTTGCAAAGATTTTATTTAAATATGCCAATTGTATTTACTAGTCTTTTTATGACTTTAATTTATTATAAATTTATGTAAAGTTTGCCTATAAAAAATTAAAACTCTATCACTTAGAATAGAGTAGTTAATTGTTTGAAGTTTCTAATTCTTCAAGCATTTGTTTTTTTATTTTATCAATATCGGTAAAGAATAAATTTACACCTTTAGATTTTAATTTTAATAAATATTCAAAATTTTGTAATATTTCTTCTTTCAATGAATCAATAACTTTGGCAGGTTTACCATTTTCTAGTAAATGAGCATGGTCTATATATTTTTCTAATGTAGGAAACGCATTTTGCAATAAAATAACAGAATCCTTACCTAAAATTTCTCTAATTAGAATTGTATCACAGCGACCATACTTTTCAATTTTTTTATCAACAATTTTTTTATATTTCTCAACCTTACTGCTTAATGGAACAAACCATAGAATATCTTTATCTTTAATAGTAAAATATGTTGGACGCTTTTTCTCACGCTCATGATTAGTCATAAGATTATCATCATTTACTATATTGAAAAATTCATCTTTTATATGGTACAAGTAACCTGTTTGAATTTTCATAAATTATCAACTCCAAGTAAAATTATAGCATAAATAAAAAGAAAACTCTATCACTGAATAGACGTTTTCTTATACATTTTCGTTCGGGATAATTTATTACTCGCACCACCCGAGAGCGAGAAACATTGTCGTCCAGAATAATTTATTACTCGCACCATCTGGGAGCGAGAACATTTTCTATTGCACTCATAAATGCAATAATAATATACTATATTTTCTATCAAAAGTCAATGTTTTAAACATTAACTGTTAATAATATTATATGCAAATAATATGAATCTAATCTAAATGATAATACAAAAAAAGATTTATTTAATAATAGAGATAATATTTATGTAAGTAAATATAATAAAACAATTAAATTAGAAAATATGCATACAAATTAAAAATTTAGGTCAGAATTATCTAAAAGTAATAAATTCTATAATAATGAGTTTGATACTAATGTTAGTTATGATGCATAATAAATTTTGAAAAGAATTAAAGTAATGAAAATAAAAATATATGAATAAGTAAAAAGAAATATGACCAATTAAAAGAATTTTAGAAATATCATGGTGGAAGTAATTTAAAATAATTAACTTAACTAATAGTAATATTTGCTTAGTAGTGGTATACTTTAAATATAAAGTAGGAGTTTGATATGAGAAATAAATTAAAAATAGTTTTTGTTTTTATGATGGTGTTAGGTTTTTGTGGTTGTGATGGTGATGTTACAAGAGATATCCGTCATGCAGGATATACACTTAATAGTGAAAAATTTGTTTGTAGTGATTTAATGCCTAAGGATGATAGTGATATATCTTATAAAAAAATAAAATATTTTAATAATGAGTATATTATTACAGAAGAGGGAGATATTTATGAAATATCTTTGAATTTAAAGTACTCAAATGATGAAAATTGTAAAAAGGCTAATGCCTCTTTTCAAGTAGATGGCTTATTTGGTGATGTAGCAAGAGCCAAGGATGGAAAGATTTATTATCTAACTACCCAAAATACAGCTTCTAAATATAGTGCTGTTTCTAATAGTGAAGATAGTTATCAATTATATAACTTACTTTTAAGTGATAAAAATAATTTAAAAATACAAGCAATTGATAGTAGTACAGGTTCTTATTATATTTTAAAAACGGATGGTAATGTTTATAATTATATTGTTTCAAGAGATAAAGATAATAAAAATTATGTAATAGTTAGTTCTAATATAGCTTATAGTAAAACAGAATATAATGGTGATATTGTAGATTTTTCTTATAAGAAGAATGATATTAGTTCATATATTAAAACAAATAAACAAGTTTTTAGATTAAGAGCTAGTAATTATGAAGATTGTCAAAAATATGCTGATGTTGAATGTGTATATAAAATGACTGAGGATGATGCTTTTATAAAGCATAGAGAAAAGATTTTAGCCTTTAATGGAATAAATCTAATTACTACTTATGGAAGGACTTTTAATGTACAATCATAGACATTAGTCTTTTTTTCTTTAAAAGATAATTTATTTTTGATATATTTATTAGGAGGTGGAATTATGCTAATGACAGAAGAGTGGGAAGACTATGAAATAATTGCGGCATCACGAGGTATGAAATTAGAAAAATGGGGTAATATTTATCTTTTAAGGCCAGATCCACAAATTATTTGGGATACAGGTGATTTAAAAGAAAAATATTATAATTTAATAGATGCTATATACTATAGGAGTAATAAAGGTGGAGGACATTGGGAAAATTTAAAAAATATTCCTAGTAGTTGGTGTATTAATTATAAAAATCTTAAATTTAATATAAAACAAATGGGTTTTAAACATACAGGCTTATTTCCAGAACAAGCTATAAATTGGGATTTCATGATAAAGAAAATAAAACAAGCTAAAAGAAAGCTCAAAGTTTTAAATTTATTTGCTTATACAGGAGGGGCAACAGTAGCTTGCCTTTCTGCCGGAGCAAGTGTTTGTCATGTTGATTCATCTAGAGGAATGGTTGAATGGTGTAAAGAAAATGTCAAGAGTAGTGGCCTAGAAAAAGCTGAGGTTAGATATTTAGTAGATGACGTTGTCAAATTTGTAAAAAGAGAAATTAGGAGAGGCAATAAATATGACGCTATAATTATGGACCCACCTAGTTATGGTAGAGGTAGTAATGGCGAAGTTTGGGATATAGAGAAAAATTTATTTGAATTAGTTAAGTTATGTTTAGAAATATTAAGTGATAAGCCTTTATTTTTTATAATTAATTCTTATACAACAGGACTTTCAAGTAGCGTATTAGAAAACTTATTAACATTAACTGTTGATAAAAAATATTCAGGAAAAATTACTTGTGGAGAAATAGGGCTACCTATAAAAGAAAATAAATTAGTTTTACCTTGTGGTATATATGGAAGATGGGAAAGTAATGATTAAGTTAAATATTTTATATGAAGATAATCATATTATTGTTGTGGAAAAGCCTTTTAATATTTTAAGTCAAGCTGATAATACCAAAGATATAGATATGCTTACTTTAGTAAAAAGCTATATAAAAGAAAAATACCAAAAACCAGGTAATGTTTATTTGGGACTTGTTCATCGTCTAGATAGGCCGGTTGGTGGAATTATGGTTTTTGCTAGGACATCAAAAGCTGCTAAGAGGCTTACAGAAAGTTTTAAAAAACATGATATTGTAAAAAAATATTTAGCTATTTGTAAAGGCAAACTTACTAATGATGAAGGAACTTTTACAGATAAATTAGAAAGATTAGATAATGGAAATACAATTGTTTCTAATAAAGGAAAAGAGGCTATTTTAAATTATAAGGTTTTAGAGTGTGATAAGAAAAAAGATATTTCTTTATTAGAGATAGATTTAAAAACAGGTAGACATCATCAAATTAGAGTTCAACTTTCATCGCGTAATCATCCATTATGTGGAGATAAGAGATATGGTAATGGGGAAGATATGCCCATTTGTTTATTTGCTTATTATTTAGAGTTTACGCATCCTGTTACTTTAGAACGTTTAAAGTTTACATTAAAACCGAAAAAAGAAAATTATTGGACATCGTTTACATTGTAAATGTGTGTCAAAAGAATAAAAAGTTTGCAAATGAAATGTTTTTTTGATATTATTGTAATAGATTATAGAATAAAGGGAGTCTTATTATGAAATTTGATTTAAAATGGTTTACATCTGTTCCAGGTTTACTTATTACTGGAGGAGTTTTATTACTAATAGTAGCGTTAATTATTTTAATTGTAACGACGAGAAAAGCTAAGAAAGCTAAAAAACCAAATGTTGAGGGTGGTGAAGTAGCCCCTGTTGCTGCTGCACCTGAGGTACCAACTATGGCAACACCTCAAGATCCAAATGCTATGGCTAGTGTTCAACCAACAGTTGTAGCTCCTGTTGATCCAACTCAAGTAACTCCAGTAGCTCAACCGGTTGAAGTTACACCAGTTACTCCTGAAGCTACACCGATTATGCAACAAGTAGAGGCACAACCTGTGATGCCTACGGCTACACCGGTAATGCCAACGGAAGTTGCACCGGTTATGCCACAAGCAGAAGTACAACCTGTGATGCCAGAAGTTGCGCCAGTTATGCCACAAGCAGAAGCACAACCTGTAATGCCAGAAGTTGCACCAGTTATGCCACAGGTAGAAGCACAACCTGTAATGCCAGAGGTTGCACCAGTTATGCCACAAGTTGAAGCACAACCTGTAATGCCAGAGGTTGCTCCAGCTATGCCACAAGCAGAAGTTCAACCTGTGATGCCAGAAGTAGCACCAGTTATGCCTCAAGTTGAAGCACAACCTGTGATGTCAGAAGTAGCTCCAGTTATGCCTCAAGTTGAAGCACAACCTGTAATGCCTGAAGCTACCCCAGTTATGCCACAACAAGCAGAAGTTCAACCTGTTATATATGGTGGAGCAAGTCCAATTGTTCCAGATATTAATATTAATCAAGATAATAATCATCAAATATATGGTGGCGCAGACCCATTACAAAATACTCAACCAATTCCAGTTGTTCAACCACAAGTTGAAACTGCTCCTGTTGCGGCCGTTGCTCCTGAAGTTCAGGCAACTCCAGTTATACCAATACAATAAAGAAACAAACGTTTCTTTTTTTTTCTAAATATGTTAAAATTGTTTTAGATACTTAATAAGTGAAGGAGATGAAATTTATAAATGAAAAAAGTAGCTATTTTATCTCTTCATCTTGGTTATGGTGGAATAGAAAAATCAATTGTCGCTCTTGCGAATATATTAGCTCCTAAATACAAAGTAGAAATTGCTTGTATTTATAAATTACAGGAAAGTTGTGCTTTTGAAGTTGATGAACGCGTAAAGATAAAATATTTAATCAATAGTGATATTGCGAAGAGATTAGAAAATTATAAAGTTCTATTAAAAAAGAAGCAATTTAAAAAATTAATGAGTAAATTGAATGAAGATTATTTTAAGAAGTTGAAATTTATCACTTTCTTTAAAGATACTACTTATGGATTATCAATGTATGAAAGAAGAAAAAAAGTTATTAAAAAATATTTGCGTAGTACCAATGCAGATATAGTCATTTCAACAAGAACTTTTTTAAATGAACTTTTAAGTAATTATGCAAAAGCGAGCACAGTAAAAATTGGCTGGGAACATAATCACTATCATAATGATATGAAATATGCTATTGATGTCGTTAGAAGTGCTAAAAAGTTAGATTATTTCGTTTTAGTATCTGATAATTTATATAAATTTTATAATGAAAAATTAAAAGATACTCAGTGTAGATGTGTATTTATTCCTAATGTTTTAGATAAGATGCCTGAAAAGACCGCTAAACTACAAACTAAAAGACTAGTATCAGTAGGTAGATTATCAAAAGAAAAAGGGCAGATGGATTTATTAAAAATTTATAACTTACTTAGTAAGGATTATGGTGATTGGCATTTAGATATAGTAGGTGATGGAGCTGAAAGAGAAAACTTAGAAGACTATATAAAAACACATAATTTAAAAGATAAAGTTACTTTACATGGCTTTAGAGGTAGAGATTATATAGATAATTTATTAGATGATTCTTCAATTTATCTAATGACATCTTTTACAGAATCTTTTGGTATTGTCTTAATAGAAGCTATGTCACATGGACTACCTTGTATTGCTTTTGATTCAGCTGAAGGAGCTTGTGAAATAATAAATAGTGGTAAAGATGGCTACTTAATTAAAAATAGGAATTATCAAGCCTATATTAAAAAGATAGAAGATTTGATAGAAAAAAAAGAAGAAAGAATAAGAGTTGGTAAGGAAGCTTTTAAGACTTCACAGAAATATACTAGTGATAAAGTTGGTAAACAGTGGTATCAATTATTAGAAAAGAGTGGTAAAAGTGAGTAAGAGAAATGTTTTATTTGTAGCATCAACGGGTGGTCATTTAAATGAATTAATGCAGTTAAAAGATATATTTAATAAGTATGATTTTAATTTAATTACTGAAAAAACAAAATCAAATATGTATTTAAAAGATATGTATAAAAATAGAGTATATTATTTAACTTATGGAACTAAAGACCATCCTTTAAGTTATCCTTTTAAATTACTTTATAATTGTTTTAAAAGCTTGTATTTATATTTAAAAATTCATCCAGACTATATAGTTACAACAGGTGTTCATACGGCTGGACCTATTTGTTGTATAGGAAAAATATTTGGTACAAAGATTATTTATATTGAGACATTTGCGAATATGACTAGTAAGACAATTACGGGAAGATTACTTTATCCCATAGCAGATAAATTTATTGTTCAATGGGAAAGTATGAAAGAAATATATCCCAAAGCAACTTATGGAGGTTGGATTTTTTAATGATATTCGTAACATTAGGAACACAGGATAAAAGTTTTGTACGCTTGTTAAAAGCAATTGATAGAGAAATAGAAAAAGGTACAATAAAAGAAAAAGTCATAGTTCAAGCAGGTCTTACCAAATACTCATCTCCTAATATGGAAATATTAGACTTAGTATCGGAAGAGCAGTTCGATGAATTGGTTGATAAATGTGATTTATTAATAACCCATGGTGGAGCCGGCTCTATTCTAGCGGGTATTAAGAAAAATAAAAAAATAATAGCCGCCGCTAGATTAGCTAAATATAAAGAGCATACTAACGACCATCAAAAGCAAATTATTAAAGAATTTTCTAATAAAGGCTATATTATAGAGATGAGAGATTTTAATCAATTAGGTAAATTAATAGAAAAAAGTAAAACATTTAAACCCAAGAAATTTATTAGTAATACTAAGAATATGGAAAAATTAATAACTGATTATATAGAACAAGAAAATAATATCTCTTGGTATAATAAATATAGAGAAGTTTTGTTATACTTAGTCTTTGGAGGATTAACAACCCTAATTAATATAATTAGTTTTTATATACTTAGAAAATTTAAAATACAAATGTATATTAGTAATGTAATAGCTTGGATAATATCCGTCTTATTTGCTTTTTTTACTAATAAAATATTTGTCTTTGAAAGTAGGAATAAAAGTACTAAAGATAATATAAAAGAAGCTATTTCATTCTTTTCCTTTAGAATTTTATCTTTAGTATTTGATATAGCTTTTATGTATGTAATGGTTCAATTATTAGTAGTAAATGAAATGATTTCTAAGGTTATATCTAATATTTTAGTAATTATTTTGAATTATTTATTTAGTAAATTATTTATATTTAAAAAGAAAGAAGAAAAGTGATGATAATGAAAAAAAGTGGATTTACTTTAGTAGAATTATTGGCTAGTCTTGTTATTTTATCTATTCTTATGACAGTAGCAGTAGAAGCTGTTTTAAAAGTAATAGAAAGTAATAGAAAAGAATTATATGTTGAAGATGCTAAAAAGTTTATTTCACAAGTTGAATATAATATTAGAGCTAATAAATTAGGAATTGTTAAGCCTACTAATGGTAATTGTATTGCGGTAAGTTTAAATTATTTAGATACATCTGATTTTAAAAAAGCTCCTAGTGGAGGAGGATATGATTATCAGTCATCTTTTGTTGTTTTGAAAAATCAAAGTTTTAATGATGTCTATTATGTTAGATTAATAGAAGATTTAAGTAATTCAGCTTTTAGAGGTATTAGTATAGCTAAATTAGAGGAATTAAAAGGGGGAAAAGGTAAAAATAAAGTTGTTGGCTTAGCATCAACAGATAAATTTACCGTAAATAGTAGTAGCGTTTCTAAAATAAAAAGTTTGTTGCCATCAGGCTTTTGTACAAACATTACAGTATATGCAAAATAAAAATTAAACGAAAAAAATATATACTTTTTAGACATTTTTTGATAAACTAAGTAAAGGTGATACTAAGTGAAGGCAAGAAAAATTTCTTATATATTATTAGCTATAAGTTTTGTAATGATAATTTCTGGAGGGGTTTCATCATTTTTAATGGGCTTAAGAGCTGATAAAGAATTAATAAATAAAAGAATGGTAGATGTATCAAATGAATTTGAAGATTTTAGTACTAATACATCTTTATTTGAAAACGAAAGAGATACATTATATAATGAGCTTTTAACTAACTTATTTTTTGATACAATGCAACAAAATGATGCACTTTATAAAACAAGACTTTCTAATTATGAAAATATGGTAGATGAAATTACTAAGCAAGTTAAACAATTAGATAAATTATGTAGAGATGTGTATTATCCAGATAGTTCTGTAAATAATAAATGTAATAACTATCAACTTATCTATGAACAAGTAGTTAATTACTTTTTAAGTGATATAAATGTTTATAATGAAAATATAAAAAAATTTAATGAATATCAGAAATCTATTAATAGTGTAGTTGTTTTAGAAGAATATTCTACTAATAAGAAATTTATTGATTATAATAAAGATAAACAATTTGATGGTAAAGAGGATTAGCATGAAAAAAAGAAGTAAAAAGAAATGGTCATTAAGAAAAAAAATTATTACTATTAGTTGCACAATAGTAATAATTTTTGCGAGTATGTTTTTATTCTTATTTTATGGGCCTTGGGATGGATTTAGAAATTTTTGGATTACTAGTGCTATGACTACTTTAAATCATCAATACTTGGCTACTTGGTTTTATAGTGATAAAACTATTGAAAAAGTATTAGCTAATAATAAAGTATTAGAAGTTGATGAAGTAAGTGATCCTAATATGATAAAGTTTCGTAAATATACAACTACTATTTATAGAAATGAATATGAAAAAGAAATATTAGTTCATGATGATAATGCTTTATATAAAGTTATTGATATAAAAGGAGATACTTATCAAGGATTTTTGGTTGCGATATACGACCCATCTAAAGTTAAGATAGCTACAACGGCTTATTTAAACTCAAGAGGAGAAGATATTTTAACCGTTTCTAAAAGAGAAAATGCTATTATTGCGATGAATGCTGGTGGTTTTTATGACCCAGATTGGAATTCTAATGGGGCTATTCCTCATGGGACGGTTATTAAAGATGGTAAAGTTGTAAGTGATTATATTGATGCTAATATGGGTGGAGGCTTTATTGGCTTTACTTATGAAAATAAATTTGTCTTAGGAAAGATGACTAAAGAGCAAGCTTTAAAAATAGGTTATAGAGATGCTATTGAATTTGGTCCTTACTTAATAGTTAATGGTAAAAGGTCATTTATAAAAGGAAATGGTGGTTGGGGTATTGCTCCTAGAACGGCTATTGGACAAAGACAAGACGGTATAGTACTTTTCTTAGTAATAAATGGTAGACTTGCTACTAGTTTAGGGGCTGATATGATTGATTTAACTGATGTTATGGAGAGGTATGGTGCCTATAATGCCGCTAATCTTGATGGAGGTTCTTCATCTGAATTAGTTATTAATCAACAAATAGTTAATACTCCAGTAGCTGGTGGTAGAAATGGACTTCGTGATATGTCAACATTCTGGATAGTAAAAGAGTGATAAGATGGATTTATATTGCCGAAATGTCGAAATCTTTGATAAAAAAATATTTGATGCTTTTGTTTTAGAACATAAAAAGAATAATGAAAAATATCTAGCCGGAGATTGCTCTTTGATATTAAACAAAAGTTATATGCAAATAAATGACTTTTATAAGTGGTATAGGCTTGTAAGTAATTTAGATAGTGAAGAGAAGTTAAAGAAAAATCAAGTTGGTTGTACTACCTTTTTAGTTCTTAGAAAAAGTGATGATTATTTAATTGGTATTTTTGATATTAGGCATTCTCTAAATTATAAAAATGGAAAAATATTTGGCCATCTAGGTGTAGATATTAGACCAAGTGAAAGAAATAAAGGATATTATAAAGAAATTTTACATTTAGCTATTGATAAAGCTAAAGAATTTTCTATTAATCCTCTTGTTATTTCGTGTGAATATGATAATATAGTATCTTACAAAGGACTTAAAAGTGTCTTTGGAGATTATGAAAAAATGGTATTAGTTAATAATACATATTATTATATTTTTAAAAAATACTTATAAAAAAGGAGGGTTATCTTGGAAATTTTAGATTTGACTAGTGTATGTGGTAGTGTTGGACTTGCGAATTTGATTAGTATTTGTAAAACGGCTTTAACAATAATTCAAATAGCTGGTCCTATTTTGGCAATTGTAGGCTTAGTTACTATTCTTATTAAATTAATGAGTAATCCTGATAATAAAAAGTTAAAAACAGCTATAAAAAATTGGCTAATTGCTTTTGTAGTGTTATTTTTTATACCAATAATTGTTAATGTTGTGATGAGGATGTTAGATGATAGTTTTACAGTAGCTGCTTGTTGGAATTACGCTGAGGAAATTAAATCATCAGGAGATGCAACGTTTATACCTGATGGAAATGAAAATAGGCAGCATGTAGTTGGGAATCCAGATGATTATATGACTGGTGAGGATAGTGATGATGGTTCAGATGATGAACAAACACAAAGTGGTTCTACAACTACTGTTACTAAAAAAATTATTTTTATAGGTGACTCTAGAACAGTAGGTATGAAAAATACTGTTAATTCAAATGATGTGTGGAGTTGCAAAGAATCAATTGGTCTTGATTGGATGAAACAGACAGGAGTTCCCCAAATAGAAAGCTCTATAGCAAATGGAAGTGCTGTAGTAATATTAATGGGGGTAAATGATTTATATAATGTTAGTAATTATGTAACTTATATTAATGGAAAAAAGACTGATTGGATAAATAAAGGAGCTAAAGTATATTTTGTTTCTGTTTTACCTACAAATGGTTCTTATGAACAATTAAATTCAGAGATAGATTCATTTAATAATAAAATAAAAACTAGTCTAGATTCTGTTAAATTTATTGATACTAATAGTTATTTAAAAACAAATGGCTTTAAAACAGTTGATGGCTTACATTTTGATAGTGCTACTTATCAAAAAATATATAATCATATTAAAAGTAATTTATAGTATTTAAGATGATGTATTGAAGTGTCATCTTTTTTTTTGCAAAGTAAACCATAAATCTACATATTTTTACTATGTCAAGTTGTATAATTTTTATATATACTAGTTTAGTAACATTTTAGTACTATGAGGGATTTGAAATTATGGTTAGTAGAAAACAAAAATATATAATAATAGGCACTTTATGTTTAGTTGTAGTTTGTTTGTCAATAGGATATGCAGTACTTTCAGCTAGTTTAAAGATAGAAGGTTCAGCAAAAGTAGAATCTAAATGGGATGTAGTCTTTTTAACAGAAGAGATTGAAACAACTAAAACAGGTACAGCAGAGTGTAATATAGGTAAAGTAACAGGCACTTCTATTGAGGGTATGAGCGTTGTTTTTAATAAACCAGGAGATGCTTGTACTTTTACTGTTCCTGTTAAAAATATAGGAAATATTCCAGCAAAACTTGTTGATGTAACAGGTAAGAGTTCTAATTTAACATTCTTAGGTGAATCAGCAGACCAAGATATTTTAAGAAATAATGTAACTTATGAAGTTAATTATGGTAAAACTCCAATAAAAAGTACAACTGATTTTTCTAGTATTCCAATATTAAATAAAAGTGCAACAGAAACAGTAACATTAAAAGCAACATTCTTAAATTCATCAACAGAAATGCCAGCTGGCGAAGTAATAATAGGCGGATTAGATAGAGCTTTTATTTATGAGAGTGTTGTAGAAGGTGATGATAGTAGTACAGTAACACCAGTAGTTGATAATATTCCAGATCCACCAGAGTTAAATGGAGATATGATACCCGTATATTACGAAGCAACTAGTGACATAACAGGTACTTGGAAGAAAGCAGATGTAAATAATGAGAATAATAATTGGTATGACTATTCTAATCAAAAATGGGCCAATGCTGTAACAGTTACAGGAACTAAAAGAAATTACTATAAAAATGAAGCACCAGTTGGTACAGACATTTCAATGGATGATATAAATACAATGTGGGTATGGATACCAAGATATTCTTACACGATAAAAAGTGAAAATGGAACAGAATATTATGGTAAAGCTAGCTTTGGAAATGAAAAACCTACTCAAGCTTTACCAGGAGAAATAGATGTAAAATTTATATCAAAAGTAACTGAAACTGGAAGCGCTCAGTATACTGGGGATATACCAACTAATTGGCGTACTAACGAAGCTTTTGATTTTGGAGGAGAAAAGAAAAGCGGAATATGGGTAGGAAAATTTGAAACGACAGGTAGCCTATCATCTAATGGACAAGCTTGCGTAAACGAAACATGTGATGTAAGCAATATAACAATAAAACCAGGAGTAGCATCATTAAGAAATCAGTCTGTAAGTAGTTTCTTTTATGCAGCAAGAAGTATGCAATTACATGATACTAATATGTTTGGATTTGCTGAAGAAAAAGGCGACTTGCATATGATGAAAAATGATGAGTGGGGAGCTGTTGCTTATCTTTCACAAAGCAAGTTTGGAAAATATGGTAATTCTAATTATAAGGGAAAATATAAAGAAATATATCAAAATAAATCAAGTGACTTCATAAGTGGAAGCAGTAGTGGAACAATAAGTCAAAGCGATACTATATCTACACTTTATGCTTATAATGATATGACTAATTTAGGTGATGGCCAAGGTCAAGCCGGACCGGGTGCTTCTACAACTGGAAATATTTATGGTATATATGATATGAGTGGTGGGACTTGGGAACATGTAATGGGAGTACTTGCTTATTATGAAGAGCCATATCCGCCGTTAAGTGGAAATACAACGGTAAGCAACTCAGGTTTTTCGGGGAAAATATATCAAAATAATACTTATGTAGAATTTAAAAATAATGTGCCAATATCCTTTCCGGAAGAAAAATATTATAATTTATACAAAGTTTCAATTACCAAAGAAAATATGCCAACTAATTCTTTTTTGACAAACTCAAATAAAGCATGTAATGAATGGACGTGTTATGGTCAAGCTTTATCTGAAACGTTAGGTTGGTATGGCGATCACACGGGATTTTCATATCGTTCGCAACCATGGTTATTACGTAGTGGATATTATGATTATGATAGTGATGCTGGAATATTTGGTTCTGGTGCTACGCCCGGTAATACTTATACATATGGAGGTTCTCGTTTTGTTCTTACACCATAAAAGACCTCGCCAAGTTAACTAGTGTATTTTGCAAAAAATTATGAGGAAATTGAGTCTTCATAATTTTTCATTATAATAAATCTTATTTCTTTAATTTACTTCTTGAAGTTTACATGCTATAATTTAGAAGATTGAGAGGTTAGTTTAATGCGTAAGAAAGATAAACAAAAGAAAACTAAACCTATAGGTACTAAGGAATATATATTTAATATAGTAAGTTTATTAGCGGTCATAGGTGTTTTAATATATTTTGGTGTTAGAAGTTTTTATTATTATAATGTAGAGAATTTTAGAGTTACTGAAGGTAATAAAACTTTGAATGGTAGTATTATTAATAATACTAAAGTAACTGATAAAGATGGATTACATCATGATACTTTAGGATATTATTATAGAGGACAAGTTTCTAATAATTATGTAAAGTTTGCCAATAGACTTTTTAGAATATTACGCATTAATAACGATGGGTCCGTTAAAGTTATAAGTGAAGATTTAGTAGCTTCTTTTATGTGGGGAGAAGAAAGTTCTTATGATAAATCTAATTTAAAAGCTTGGCTTAGTACAGATAATATTTTAGGAGTATATTATAAAACTTTGCCTGCTCCTGATAACTTTTTAGACTATACAGAATATAGGGAAGATAAATTAAATGAAACAAAGGTAGTTGAAAGTAAAGAAATTTATAAAGATTATTTAACGCCTTTAAGTATAAGTGATTATAGTAACGCAGGTGGAAAAGATAGCTTTTTAAATAATAATCATGCTTTTTGGATACTAGGCCAAGATAAAGATAATAACAATTTATATATAGATGTAGATGGAAGTATAGAGAGTGCTTTAAGTTATGATGCTTATGGGGTAAGAGTAGTTTTTACCTTGAAGAGTGATTTAAATATTTTATCTGGTGATGGTACTTTAGATAATCCATATGTAATTAATCAAAATAATAATAGTAATTATGTTGATAATTTTGTTAAATTAGGAAATGATTTGTGGAAAGTTAATTATGATGATGGTATTATTTTAAAAATGTATTTAACAAAGACAATAAATGATACTGGCTCTATTTATGGAAATAATAGTTTATATGACTATAATGATTTTTGGAGTTTAGCTAATTATTATAATTATGGTTATTATCCTAATTTGAGTTATGCAAATATTGTAAATGATATAGTTTTACCGACAGGGGAAGTTAGTGAAGAGTATTCTTATAATTACAGTAATATTTATTTAAGTAATGTTACTTGTAGAGTAGGTATGCTTAATATGTTTGATTATTATACAGGAGGGTTGGATAATTTCTTTTTAATGAATACAACTTCTAGTGTAGGTAGTATGGTTTATGTTTATCATAATAATGGTATTTTAGAAGAAGCCAGGGTTAGTGAGGAAAGACTTTCTATACCAGTTATTTCTATTAATAAAAATTTAATAAAAAATGGAGCAGGTACTATTAATAATCCATTTATAATAGAATAAAAGATGCTTGATGCATCTCTTATTTTTTTCTAGGATATGGTTCTTTTTCATCAGTTAGTTCTAAAATATAGTCTACGCTTACATTATATATTTCAGATAATTTTATTAATCCATCTATTTTTATTTCATTAGTTCCATTTTCTATTCTACTATATTGTTGTTGGGAAATATTTAGTATTTTGGCCATATCTTTTTGTTTTAAATCTTTATCTTCTCTTAAGTCTCTTATTCTTTTAACTTTCATAGTTTTTCTCCTCAAAGTCATTTTACAATACACGTATTAAGTGTATTGACTTTTACTCGTTATTCGTGTATATTCTTTTTAGAGTACACGCTTTGCGTGTATGTAGAATAAAGGTGAAATTATGGGTAATAGGAGAACTAAATTAATCATAATAGCTTGTCTTTGTGTGGCAGTACTTGGCTTATCAATTGGATATGCTTTGTTATCAACAAGTTTAAATATAACAGGTACAGCTAAAGTTCCAGCTAGTACATGGAATGTAGTTTTTTTAGAAGATGAAATTAATAAAACTGAAACAGGAATGGCTAAATGTAATTTAGGAAATATTGAGGGGACTAGTATTTCAAGTATGAGTGTGGAATTTACTAAGCCAGGAGATTCTTGCACTTTTAGTATACCTCTAAAAAATACTGGCAATATTTCGGCTAAATTAGTAGATGTAACAGGAAAAAGCTCTAATTTAACATTTGTAGGAAGTGGTAAAACTTATTCAAGTGATCAAGAATTATTACAAAGTAATGTAGTTTATGAAGTTAATTATGGTAATACAGCTATTAATGAAAATACTGATTTTTCTAGTATCGAACTTTTAAAAGCAAATAATAAAGTAATAGTAACTTTAAGAGTAACATTTAATCATAGTGCCGAAGATATTCCAAAAAATCCTGTAACATTAGGTGGACTAGATAGAGGATTTATCTTTGAAAGCTTATCTGAAGAAGAAAGTGAAGAACAGGGGAGCTCAAGTTTAGATAATATACCAAATCCACCAGAATTGAATGGCGATATGATACCGGTTTATTATGAAAAAGAAACTGATACGACAGGTACTTGGAAAAAAGCAGATATAAATAATGAAAATAATAATTGGTATGATTATTCTAATCAAAAATGGGCAAATGCTGTAACAGTAATTTCGGAAAAAAGAAATGAGATAAAGAATGCTGCCGTTGGAACTCCAATTGATATGAATGATATAAATACTATGTGGGTGTGGATACCAAGATATAGTTATACAATAAAAAGTGAAGATGGTAAAAACTATTATGGAAAAGCCAGTTTTGGAAATGATAATCCCACTAAAGAATTGCCCGGAGAAATAGATGTAAAGTTTATTTCAAAAGTAACAGAAACAGGAACAGCTCAATATACTGGAAAAACACCAACAAATTGGAGGACAAATGAAGCCTTTGATTTTGGAGGAGAAAAGAAAAGTGGAATATGGGTAGGAAAATTTGAAACAACGGGCAATTTATCTGAAGGTAGCCAAGTGTGTGTAAACGAAGCGTGTGATGTGAGTAAATTAACAATAAAACCAGGATTGGTTTCACTGAGGTATAGCCTAGTAAGTAGCTTCTTTTATGCTGCAAGAAGTATGCAAAAAGATATAACAACTTTTGGTTTTAGTTCAGATAATGGTGATTTGCATATGATAAAGAATGATGAGTGGGGAGCCGTAGCATACCTTTCGCAAAGTAAATATGGAAAATACGGAAATAATGAATATACAGGAAAATATAAAGAAATATATCAAAATAAATCAAGTGAATATATAACAGGAAGTAGTAATGGGACACCTGGCCAAAATGATATGTCAATAGCACAATATGTTTATAGCGATATGAGTAATTTGGGTCGGGGTCAAGGTCAAGCAGGACCAGGAGCAAGTACCACAGGAACAATATACGGAATATATGCTATTTCTTTATAAAATCATAAATAAAAAACAAGTTTTTATAAAAAAGCCAAAAAGACCCCTTA
>CANQIL010000029.1 GCA_947624045.1 uncultured Bacilli bacterium | reverse complement strand
TTTTGTATTTATATTAAAAAATATTCCTTTTAAATTTTTTAATTATTACCAAAAAAGTTTACAAAGGAAAAAATACAGCATACTTTTTGCTTTTTTTTAAATATTAATTGTGTTATACTTTTATATATGAAAGTAGGATAGATATGAAGGTTATGAATAATAAAGCTTTTACTATGATTGAAATTTTAGCGGCTGTTACTATTTTAGGTATTATTATGACAGTTGCGATTATGTCAATTGGTAGAATATTGGAAAAATCTAAAAATGAGTATTATAAAAATCAAAAAGACAATGTTATTTTAGCAACACAATCTTTTATTCAAGATAATACAGATAGATTGCCTAAAAATATTGGACAAACAGTAAAAATAAAATTAAGTGATTTGATTTCTCAAAAATATTTGAAAGATGCTATAAAAGATTATGATAAAAAGAAATGTAATATGGATTCTTCATATGTTGAAGTTACTAAAATATCACAAAAAGATTATTCATATAATGTTTTTCTAGATTGTCCTGCTTATAAAGATAAATTGGAAAATAAAACAGATAAATCACCAAGTATTTCTATTAGTTTTACTGGAACTAGTTATAATGATGCTAAAGTCAAATTTACAATTCAGGGTAATGATAAATTGGTTAGTTATAATTATGTAATTTATTATAGACAAAATTCATCAGCTAAATATATTGAAGCTAAAAATAGTGGTAGTATAGCTGTTAATGAAAAAAGTAGTGTTAGTTTTACAGAAGATATTGCTAGTTATTTACCTGGAGATGTAAAAGTGCAAGTATCAGCAACAAATTCGTATGGAAAAACAAAGAGTGCTAATAATTCAAAAAATTATTTAGATGTTAGTGCACCGAAGTGTATTTATAGTGGCAATCAGTACATAGAGGGGGCTACAAATCATATACCTTGGTTGAAGGCTACTTCTAGGACGGTAAGTGTAGGATGTGAAGATGATGATGTAGGATGTGTTAAAGATGTATATACACAGACATTTACAAATAATGGTGAGTATGGTGAAATAGTAATTGCTGATAAAAATGGCAATAAGACTACATGTAAAGTAGCATTATACTTAGATAATAATAAGCCTAGTTGTGATGTTATTACTGGTGCTGGTAGTTCTAGTAACTGGACAAACGGTACAAGAAATATAACGGTAGGGTGTAAAGACAAAGAAAGTGGCTGTACACTAAATAGTTTTTCTCATGTTTTTACTGCTTCAGCTGGTGAAGTAATCAAGAACGATGTTATTACTATAAAAGACAATGCTGGTAATACCAACACTTGTACAGTTGGAGTTTATATTGATAAAAAACCTCCACTATGTGGTACGATAAAAAATCAAGGGTCTTCGACTAATTGGGCAAGAACAAGCAGAACTATATCGGTTGAGTGTACTGATGAAGAAAGTGGTTGTTTACAAAATATTGTTAACAAAACAATTAAAGCAAATATGGGACAAGTAATTACTACTGACTATATTGATATAAAAGATAAAGTAGGTAATATAAGTAGCTGTAAAGTTGGAGCTTATTTAGACTATAAATCGCCTACTTGTACACCTTGTAATCTTACTAGTTGGAAAATGGATAGTGCTAAATGTTCTATATCGTGCAGTGATGCCAATAGTGGTTGTAAAGAAAATCCTGTTACAGTACTGTTTGAAAATAGTGGAACAAAAAGTGTAACTGTTTATGATAAAGTTGGAAATAGTACATCCTGTCAAGCTCATGCGTTGGTTGATACTGAAAATCCGGAATGTGTTTTTAAAGGTTATAGTAAAGTGACATCTAATGCGTCGAAAGCGTCTTTTGGTTGTACTGATAGTGAGAGTGGATGCTATGCGGATACTTTTGCAGGAACTGCTTACTATCCAACATCACAAATAGTAGTTTATGTACGTGATAAAGTTGGACATAAAACAAAATGCAGCGTTGCGGCTCGATATAGTCGTTAGTAATTTTGTTAATTTTGACAAATAAAAATATCTCTGCTAGAATAGTTAATTGTCTTGTAGAGGTGTTTTTATATGAGTGATTATCAATTATATTTAGATGATAAGAGTTATATATTTACTTTAATTAAAAATAAAAATTTTGATATGGTTGAAGAAATAATTTTTAGGGAAAATATTGATATTAATATGGTTGATGGAGCAGGTAATGATTTATTAATGAGACTTCTTAAGAATAAAAAATATGATTTAGTTATTAGTCTAATGAAAAAAAGAAGTTGGGATGTTAATAAACAAAACTATGATGGGGATACTTTTGGCCATATTTTAGCTGAAGATAATTCTATGGGTGCCATTAAAGTAATGGATGAGCTAACTAAAAATAAGAAATATTTACCTAATATAAAAAATAAAAAAGGGCAAACTGTTTTAGATAAAGCAATTAAAAATAATTATTTAGCTTATGCTTTTAAGATTATCAAAGATGAAAGATTTGATTCTATTGATATAATTTCTTTTAAAAAATTATTTTCAATATGTATAGATAAAGATTATGGTAAGTATTCAATAATTAGTAATTTAGAAATAATAATTACTAGTTTAGAAAATAAAAATTTGAATGATGCTATTAGTAAAATAATAAATGATTTAAAAAGAAATTTTTATTTAATAAAAGAAGAAATACTTAATAATAAAAATAATATTTTAAAAATGATTGTAGGAATTTAGGGGTGAGTTTTTATGAATATACCTAATTATGTTGAAGCTAAGTCTACTGATAAGAGAAGTTATAAAAGAGTAGATTTTGAATTTGATAAAAAAATTAAAAATAAATATAGAGGTAAGAAATTTTTCTTAAAGACATATGGATGTCAAATGAATGAGCATGATAGTGAAAATATTGAAGCTTTACTTGAATACTTAGGTTTTGAAAAAGTAAGTGATTATTATGATGCTGATTTGATATTATTAAATACTTGCTCTATAAGAGAAAATGCTCATAATAAAGCTTTTGGAATGCTTGGTAGGATTAAGCATTTAAAGAGTGAGAAGAAAAACTTAATAGTTGGCTTATGTGGTTGTATGGCACAAGAAGCTAGTGTTGTTGATGAGATTATGAGGGATTATCGATTTGTAAACTTTGTGTTTGGTACGCATAATTTACATGAACTTCCTAATATTTTAGATAAAGCAATTACTGAAGATAAACAGGAGATTGAAGTATTTTCACGTGAGGGTGATTTAGTAGAGGGAGTACCTGTTGTTAGAGCTAATAGTTATAAAGCTTATGTTAATATAATTTATGGTTGCAACAAGTTTTGTACATACTGTATTGTTCCCTATACTAGAGGTAGAGAACGTAGTAGATTAAAAGAGGATATTTTAAAAGAAGTAGATGAATTAATTGAAGATAGTTATAAAGAAATAACTCTTTTAGGACAAAATGTTAATGCTTATGGAAAAGATATTTATGAAGATTATACTTTAGGTAATTTATTAGAAGATATAGCTAAGAAAGATATACCAAGAATTAGATTCATGACTTCACATCCGTGGGATTTTACGGATAGTATGATTGAAGTGATTGGTAAATATCCTAATATAATGCCTAGTGTGCATTTACCTGTACAAAGTGGTTCTAATAGAATTTTAAAATTGATGGGTAGAAGATATACTAAAGAAAGTTATTTGGAGTTATTTGATAAAATAAAGAAAATAGTACCAGGCTGTGCTATTTCAACAGATATAATTGTGGGATTTCCAGGAGAGACGGAAGAAGATTTTAAAGAAACACTTGATTTAGTAGAAAAGTGTAAATATGATAATGCTTTTACATTTATCTTTTCTAAAAGAGATGGAACACCAGCTTGTAAATTAGAAGATAAAGTTTCTATGGAAGAAAAAGAAGAAAGACTACAAAGATTAAATGAAGTAGTTAATAAATATTTCTTAGAAAATAATAAAAAATTAGAAAACAAGGAAGTTTTAGTCTTAGTAGAAGGTGTTAGTGAAAAGAAAAAGATGTATTTTGGTTATAGTGAGACTAATAAATTAATTAACTTTTCAGCATCTAAAAACTTAGAAGTAGGTAGTATAGTTAAAGTAAAAATTACTTCAGCTAAGACATGGAGTTTGGATGGTGTTTTAGTTGAATGAAGCATTAGATGAAGTGATATTTACCATAAAAAATAGTATTGATTATAAAAAGTGTTTGGAGTTAAAAGAAAAATTAGCTCAAAGTAGTGATGTAAACTTGTTGGTTACAAATATTAAAAGATTACAAAAAGAATATGTAAAATCTAACGATTTAAAAATAAAAGAAGAGTTAGATGAAAAGATAAAGAATCTTGAAGAAATACCTATTTATAATATTTATATGAAACATTTAGAAAAGGTAAATGAAATGATTGATATTATTAAAGAAAGACTTAATTGTTACTTTGATAATTTGCTTAATGAAGAAACTATTATAAATTAGTAGTTTTTTTGTACTTTTTTTTTATAATTAGCATAAATTAAATTAGGAGGAAACGTATGGCAAATTATAAAGAAATTGTTACTAAAGCAGTAATTGCTAAGGGTAAAAAAAGTTTTACAACTAAGGCTTCTGTAAATGTTAATAATAATCCATCGACAATACTTGGTTGTTGGATTATAAATCATAATTTTAGTGGTACTAAGTCTGGACAACAAATCATTGTAAATGGAAGCTATGATGTTAATATTTGGTATTCATATGATGATGATACTAAAACAGAAGTTGTTAAAGAGACTAATCATTATAGTGAAGTTATTAATATGCATTCAAGAGAAGAAGAATCATCAACAGAAGAAATTATTGTTAGGAGTTTAAAACAACCTAACTGTGTAAAAGTAGATATTAATGGTAATAATATTGAATATGTTGTAGAAAAAGAATTAGGTATTGAACTTGTTGATGATGTTAAAGTAAAAGTTGAAGCTAGTGGGGATGAAGATCCTTGGGATGAAATAATTGAAGAAGAAAAAGTAGAAGAAGCAGAAAAGAAAATTGATGATGAAGTAAAAGAAAACTATATTGATGAAGCAATTTAGGTTGCTTTTTTTTTAAATTATGTTATTATAAAGGTAATTTTGGTGATTTTATGATTAAATTAGAAGAAGCTTTGCAACAAGCCCAAAAAATTTTAAATAAAACAGAGATTGATAGTAAGCTTTATCAAAGAAGTAATGAATATTTAAAATATATTTTTGATAATATAGATTTTGCAGGTAAAAAAGTATTAACAGTTTTAGGGTCAAGTGACCAATTATTTTCTTTTTTATATAAAGATGCTTTAATGGTAGATACTTTTGATATTAATCCATTGGTAGAATACTATTATTATTTAAGGAAATGGTGTATCTTAGAAAAAATAACTTATCCTTTAGAAATTAGAGATAGTGTTATAAGAGATATTGTTAAAAGTGTAGTAGTAGACTCTGAAGAAGAAGAGATGGCACAAAAATTTTGGAAAATATTTTATAAAGATAGTTTTAAGTTAAGACAATTATTTTTTAAAGCTAAAAAAGAATATGAATATGATTATCCATTAGATATGATGATAATGGATTTTAATAAAATAATAGCTAATATGAAAAATAATAGAAAATCTAATTTTTTTAATATAGATGTATTTAAAAATTTTGAATTAGAAGAACAATATGATTATATTTATATGTCTAATATTTTACAAAGAGCTCAATTTGATATAGATAGTTTAGAAATATGTGCTAATAATTTGAGAAGAGCTCTTAAAGATGAGGGAGTAGTGATTTGTAGTAATTTTATTAGTAATAGTGAATATTTAGAAAGTATTTTGGAAATAGAAAAAAGGATTATGAGTGATTTTATGTTTGATGATAATATTTCTTATAATCCTATAATTGGTACTAATATGCCTATTTATTATACATATACTAAGAAAAAATAGCTTATTGTATATAAATTTAAGTGGGGGAAAAATGAGTTATATAAGTAAAGATTTAGAGCATGCTTATAATATCATAAGTGGATTAGATAAGGGGAATAATTTAAAAATTTATTTTAGTACAAATGAAAATTTGACGGAGTTATTTAATAATGTAGATTTTAAGGATAAAGATGTTTTAAGTGTGCTTTCATCTTCAGACCAGGTATTTTCAAGTTTATACTTAGGAGCTAGAAAAGTAGATAGTTTTGATATTAATTACTTAACTATTTATTACCATTATTTAAGAAAATGGTATATTTTATATTTTGATGGGCTTTATCCTAAAGATATTTTTAAAAGTAATAATTATATAAAAGAGATATTAAGTAAAGTTAATTGTATGACAGAATTAGAAAAGAAAGCTTATGATTTTTGGGATATGGTTAGTTTAGAATTATCTAGTAGGAATTTATTTAATTATGGGTTTGATGATTTTACTATTCCATATGCCGATAATTTATACTTATTTAAAAATATTTTAAAGACGACAAGTGATGTTAATTTTAATCATTTAGATATGTTTAGTGATATAAATTTAGATAAAGAATATGATATTGTCATTATGTCTAATTTAATAGAATATGCTAAAACTTTTGAAGATATAAAGATGGTTAAAAAGAATTTAGATAAGTTATTAAAAAGAAAGGGTAGAGCTATATTTACTTATATTTATCATTGCCCTAGAACAAAGATACATAAAGAACAGAATGCTTTATTTAAAGATGATTATGATTTTTTAATGCATAGTGATGAAGAAGATGAAGAGATTGGCTATTCTTATATAAAGAAGTAATAAGTCTTTTTTTTATTTTTAAATGTAAATAATAACTTTACATTTAAAAATAAAAGTTTAACATAAAGTTGTGGAAAAAATTGTCGTAAATTGTAAACAAGTTGTTGACAAAGAAATAATTGGAGTTATATAATTTAGATAAGAATAAAAGGTATTAAATTGGGTAGTATTTAAAAAACTTTTATTTATAAGAGATAATAAGAGGAGAGAAGTATATGGATAGTAGAAAACAAAAATATATGATAATTGGAGCTTTATGTTTAGTGGTAGTAGGTCTATCAATTGGCTATGCTGCATTATCAGCTAGTTTAAAGATTGCTGGTACGGCTACTGTTCCAGCCGAAAAGTGGAGTGTTATTTTTGTCAAAGAAAATTCAACAACGACAAAAACAGGACAAGCTACTTGTGTTATTGGTAATGTAACTGGTACATCTATTACAGGCTTAAGTGCTTCATTTAAAGTACCAGGAGATTCTTGTACTTTTACCGTTCCTGTTGAAAATGCTGGGACAATTGCGGCTAAGTTAACAGATGTTACAGGTAAGGATAGTCCTTTAACTTTTACAGGAACTGGTGCATCAGAAGAAGCTGATGAGACCTTATTAAAAGGTAATGTAGAATATAAAGTTAGTTATGGTACAAGTGAAATAAATGGAAGTACTGAATTTAATAATATTCCTATATTAGATTCTAAAGAAAAGACAACAATTACTTTAAAGATTTCTTTTAAGACAGAAGCAACTGATATTCCTAAGGAAGCTGTTACAATAGGTGGTTTAGACAGGACATTTATCTTTGAAAATGCTGTAAATGGAGATGGTTCATCAGGTACAGTAACACCAGTAGTAGAAACTAAGCCAAATGCTCCAAAATTAAGTGATGGTATGATACCAGTATATTATAAGCAAGAAACAACGACAACAGGAAGTTGGGTTAAAGCAGATGATACAAATAAAGATAATAATTGGTATGACTATGACCATCAAAAATGGGCCAATGCGGTAACTGTTAGTACAGAAAAACGTGAACAACTAAAGTCGGCTCCGGAAGGAACTCCAATAGAAATGAGTGATATAAATACAATGTGGGTATGGATACCAAGATACTCTTATACAATACAAGGAACTTATGGTCGAGGTGGTACAAGTGCAGCCTTGCCTGGTGCCATTGATATAAAGTTCTTATCTGAATCTGCTCCAGCAGAAGACGGAACAGCTAGTTATATAGGAAGTGAACAAAATAATTGGAGAACACCAGATGCTTTTAAGTTTGGTGGAACTACTCAAGCAGGAATATGGGTAGGTAAGTTTGAAACAACAGGAACTTTGGCAAGTCCTTGTACAAATGAAAATTGTACTGTAAGTACTTTATCAATAAAACCCGATACACCATCTTTAAGAAGCCAAGTAGTAAGTAGTTTCTTCTATGCAGCAAGAAGTATGCAAAATGATACAACAACTTTTGGATTTACTAGTAGCGGTGATTTACATATGATGAAAAATGGTGAATGGGGAGCCGTAGCCTACCTTTCCCAAAGTAAATATGGAAAGCATGGTAATACTGATTATACTGGAAAATATGAAGAAATCTATCAAAATAAATCAAGTACTTATATAACAGGAAATAGTAATGGAACACCATCTCAAGAAAGTACAAATACGCAATATGCTTATAATAATATGACAGAGTTAGGAGATGGACAGGGTCAAGCAGGACCAGGTGCTTCAACAACAGGAAACATTTATGGAATATACGATATGAGTGGAGGAGCATGGGAATATGTAATGGGAGTACTTGCTTACTATGAAGATAATTCACCAATGAGTGGAAACTCTACAACATATAATTCTGGATTTACTGGAAAAGTATGGCAAAGTGGTACATATGCAGATTATCAAAATAATACTACACCACTTGCTTTTCCAGATGAAAAATATTATAATTTATATAAAGTTGCGACAACGGCTGAGGGAATGCCAACTAGTTCAAATTTAACATATTCACAAAAAGCCTGTGATGGGGGAATATGTTATGGGCAAGCTTTATCAGAAACTTCTGGATGGTATGGTGATTATGCTGGATTCGTATACCGCGAGTACCCGTGGTCCGTACGCGGCGGTTACTATAGTAATACCACTCGTGCAGGAGTGTTCCTCTCGTCCAACGCTTACGGCTCTGCTAGCAGCACCTACGGGTCCCGTTTCGTTTTCGCTCCATAGTGAAACGCTATAAAGCGTTTCTTGCTCTTTGACTTTTGAAAGTATGCCCGCCTCCTCTTTTTCTAAGAGGCGGGCATACGGGGATTTATCTGTAAATATTTTTCTCACGTTCTCTAGGTGTCTCTAGTTGTGTTGTCCGCGAGAACCCGTGGTCCGAACGCGGCGGTAACTATAGTAATACCACTAATGCAGGAGTGTTCAACTCGAACAACGCTAACGGCAATGCTAACAGCAACAACGGGTCCCGTTTCGTTTTCGCTCCCAGACTATGGTATATAACTAATTATTTAGTTTCTCCCATATTTATATTCAAGGATATTTTACGGAGACTTATCATAGAAGATAGATTCCCTTTTGCAAGTAGCAAATAAACACATAAACAGTCATTATCTAATTAGTAAGATATCTGAATATTAGGTAATGACGAAGAAAAGTAAGTGCAATTAAAATTGTAACTGCTTTTTTTTGTGTTTGGGCAAGAATTAAGTTCTAGTCAACAGTCAGTTGCTTGCAGAAAAATATATTTTTTGTTAGTTTTAGAATAACGGAGGATGTATGAGTAAGTTAGTTTTGGAATATGAAAAATTAAAAGAACAAGATAAAGATAAATTATATTTGTTTCATAGTGGGATATTTTATGTGTTTTTAGGTGAAGATGCTGTGAAAATGGCTCCTATTTTAAACTTAAAAGTATTACCTTTTTCTAATGATGTAGAAAAATGTGGTTTCCCTCAAAATTCATTAGCAAAATATAAAGAAATATTAGAAAGAGAAAAAGTTAATTACTTAATAATTGAAAATAGTACTAATAAAAATGATGATACTAAGATTTTGAAAAATAAAAAAGTCGATATAAAAGATACTAAAGTAAATGATTTTTCTAAGAATGAAAAAGAAATTATTGATAGAATTAGAAGTTTAGATATATATAAAATAAATCCACTAATGGCATTTAATATACTAGTAGAATTAAAGGAGAAAATTAATAATGAATAATAAGACTCAAACTAAAAATGTTCAAGGAGTAGAAGATTTATTAATTTATAAACATTATATAGAACTTATTATGTATACTACTAATATACTAATAAAATTTCCAAAGAGTGAGCGATTTGGATTAAATGTAGATATTAGAAAAGCAACTTATGATGGATTAGAAGATATTTTGTATGCATATAGAGTTTTTGATAAAAAAGATAAATTAAGATATTTACTTGATTTAGATGTGAAGTTGAAATTTACAAAAACTTTAATTAGAGTAGCATATAGAAAAAAATATATAAGTTCTAGAAATTATTCAGCTTGGGGTAAGAAAATATTCCATATAGGAAATTTATTAGGAGGATGGATATCTTCATGCCAAAAAAGTTAAAAATTAAATTAAGAGATAAATTAGAATATAAGTATTTTTATGAAGCTTACTTAAGAGCTAAAAAACATAAAAAAGTAAAAAGAGAATTATTAATATTTGATGTAGATTTGGAAACTAATTTGTATACGTTAATTGAAAAGATAAAAAATAAAACATATCATTTAGGTACTTATAGGAAATTTATTATATATGAGCCTAAGAGAAGAGAAATATTATCTTTACCATTTGATGATAGAATAGTTCATCAATGGTATATAGGGGAATTTATAAAGCCATATATAATGAAAAGATTTATTAAAGATTCTTATGCTTGTTTAGAAGGAAGAGGTATGCATTTAGCTTCTTTAAATATACAAAAATATATGCGTAAGATGAAAAGAGAATATGGAAAGTATTATGTAATAAAGTGTGATATTAGAAAATATTTTTATTCAATAGATTTAGATATATTATTTGGACTTATGAAAAAATTTATTGTTGATAGTGAACTTTTAGAATTTACAAGAAAAATGATTTATGAAAATGCAACAAGTAAAGTAGGAATACCTATTGGTAATTATACTTCACAGTTTTTTGCGAATATCTATTTGAATGAACTTGACTGGTATATAAAAAGAGATTTACATATAAAATATTATGTACGATATATGGATGATTTTGTATTATTAGTTGAAAATAAAGAGAAAGCTAAAGAAATATTTGAAAAAATTGGCATTTTTTTAAATGATAAATTAAAGCTTACTTTAAATCCAAAAAGTCGTTATTTTCCTAATAGTATGGGGATAGATTTTTGTGGTTATAGAGTTTTTGAAACACATAGGTTAATTAGAAAAAGAAGTGTTAAAAAAATAAAAAGAAGAATTATTAATTGGAATAATGAATGTCACTTAGCTAATTTTGATGCTCATGCTGTTTTACTTTCATGGAATTCATTTCTTAATCATAGTTCCCATGCTTCTTGCTACACACTACAAAATAAACTCTTTAATTCAATGCATTTTGTTTTAGAACATCCGGAAGAAAAATTTAGGCCATATTTGGAAAAAAAGTGATGTTAACAAAAAAAGGTTGACATTTGCTTTTGGATTTGTTAATATATAACTAGCTTTAGAAATGGAGGGAAAAATATGGCAGTTAAAATAAGATTAACAAGAATGGGTGCTAAGAAAAGACCTACTTATAGAATAGTTGCGACTGATTCTAGAAGTCCTAGAGATGGTAAGTATCTTGAATTAATTGGAACTTATCAACCTATTAATGATAGTGCAGTAAAAATTAATGAAGAATTAGCTTTGAAATGGTTAAACTGTGGAGCTATTCCTACTGATACAGTTAAAAGCTTATTTAGTAAAGCTGGTATCATGAAGAAATTTGCTGAATCTAAAAATACAAAGAGGGATTAATTATGGATTTAGTAGAGTTAACGGAAATGATAGTAAAGTCTTTAGTAGAAAATGAAGATGCCGTTAGTATAAAAGAATTTCCTACGGAAGATGAAAATACAATACTTATTCAAGTAATAGTTGCTGAAGAAGATATAGGCAGAATCATTGGTAAAGAGGGAAGAATTGCGAATGCAGTTAGGACTTTAGTTCAAGCTAGTAGCTCTTTAAAAGATAATAAGTTTGTAAGAATTGATATCGATAAGTTTTAATGAATTGAGGGATAGAAATATCCTCTTTTTTTGACTTTCTTGAAAAACGATATAAGCTTGTTAGATAAATATTATAGATTTGTTAGTTCATAGACTTTTTGATAAGTTTTTGGTACAATTTAGTTGTAGTGAGGAGAAAGTTTATTATGGGTAAGTTAAAAGTGGCAAGTTTATTTGCTGGGATAGGTGGAATAGATTTAGGATTTAAAAAGGCTGAATTTAATGAGAATATTGAGTAGTTCCACACTGTGGAACCAGACCTAAAAATAAGTAGTTTACAAAATGTCTCGGTAGTCTACCTCACTTTTTAGTTAAAAATATTTTTGTTCTTTTTTTTTAGTTGTAACAAAATATTTGAAAAATAGCTAAATATAAAGAAATTGCTCTTTCTTTTTTTTTCTATATGTTGTAAAATTATAAAAGAGGTATTGGATATGAATGGTGAGTCAATTATACCAAAACATGTTGGTATTATAGTAGATGGAAACGGTAGATGGGCGACAAAAAGAGGTCTGCCTAGAAGTATGGGGCATAAAGCGGGAGCAGAAAACTTGAAAAAAATATGTCTTTATCTAGATGAGATAGGTGTTAAATACTTGTCCGTTTATGTTTTCTCTACGGAAAATTTTAAAAGAGATAACAAAGAAGTAGATTTTCTAATGGACCTTTTTGTTAAAATGTTTAAATCTGAATTTGATGAAATTATTGAAAGAGGTATTAAAGTAGTTTTCTCAGGAAGAAGAAATAGACTTAGAAAAGAAGTCTTAGAAGCTATGGATTATTTAGAAGAAGCTACTAGTGAAAATCATAATAGTTGTCTAAATATTTGCTTAAATTATGGGGGACAAAGTGAAATAGTTGATATGACTAAGAAAGTTTGTCAAATGTATAAAGATGGTGAGATTTCTTTAGATGATATCGATGTAGAACTTGTAAGTAAAAACTTATATAATGATTTGCCACCAGTAGATTTTCTTATTAGAACTAGTGGAGAGTTAAGACTAAGTAATTTTATGTTATATCAAGCTAGTTATGCTGAGTTGTATTTCCCAGATATTTATTTTCCTGATTTAACAGAAAAAGATATTGATGAAGCTATGGAAGAATTTAATAGAAGAAATAGAAGATTTGGAGGAAACTAATGAAAAAAAGAATATTGAGTGCTATAGTGTTAATATTAGTATTTGTTCCATTTTTAATAATTGGAGGAGAAGCTTTTGCAGTGTTTATGGCTTTACTTTCAATAGGAGGATTATATGAACTTATCCATGTAAGAGAAAGTAAAAAAGAGTTTCCAATGATAGTAAAAATATTTGCTTATTTAATAGTTAGCTTTTTTACACTTAGAAATATAAATTCAATTGTTTTTGAATTTAACTTAGATTATAGAGTAATGTCTTTAATTATATTTGCTTTCTTATTTCCAATAGTTTTTATAAATGATAATAAAAAATATAATTTAAATGATGCTTTATTTTTAGTAGGAGCTGTTCTTTTTGTAGGTTTAAGTTTTAATTTAATTACGATAGTACGTAATTTTGATATTACTTATATCATATATTTATTATTGATAACAACAATTACTGATACTTTTGCATTATTTACAGGAATGCTTATAGGAAAAAGAAAAATTGCGCCATTAATTTCACCTAATAAAACTTTAGAGGGTTGTATAGGAGGATTAGTTATGGGAGTGTTTGTCGCAACAACATTTTATATGACCATAATTAATCCAAATGCTTCATTAGTCTTAGTAATAATGGTAACAGCTTTATTTTCCATAGTTGGACAAATTGGTGATTTAATTTTTTCAGCAATAAAAAGATATTATGATAAAAAAGATTTTTCTAATTTAATTCCAGGACATGGTGGTATTTTAGATAGATTTGATAGTTTAATATTTGTTATTTTAGCATTCGTACTACTTGTAGGATTGATTTAGGAGGGGATTTGTACGACAATAATTTTGAATATTTTAATATTTATACTTATATTAGGTTTTATAGTATTTGTGCATGAGTTTGGTCATTTTACTTGGGCAAAATTAACAGGAGTTTATGTTTATGAGTTCGCCATTGGTATGGGACCTAAACTTTTATCAAAGAAGGGTAAAGAAACAGAATATACCTTAAGAGCTATACCTATTGGTGGATTTTGTTCTTTAGCTGGGGAAGATGTTTCAGATGATGATGTTAAAAAGATTCCAAAGAGTAAGAGATTACAAGGCAAGAGTTGTTTTCAAAGATTTTTAATTATGTTCTTTGGAGCAGGTAATAACTTTATATCAGCTATTTTAATATTATTTTTTATGGCTTTGATATGGGGTGGTAATACCTTAGAGCCTACTATTAGTTCTGTTACTAAGAATTATCCAGCTTATGAAGCAGGACTTAGAAAAGGGGACTATGTAAAAGAAATTAATGGTAAGAAGATTTCAACCAGTGATGATATATCTTTATATTTGGTAATTGCCGATCCAAAGAAAGCTAGTACTTTTGTAGTTTCTAGAGATGGAGAGGAATTAACTTTTAAAGTTAAACCTAAGGTTGTTAAAGAGAAAAAAGAAACTACTTATGTATATGGAATAGGTATGAAGCCAGAGGAGACTAAAGGCTTTGTAGAAGCTATTAAGTATACATTCAAAAAAACAGGATCTATTTTTAAGCAAATGGCAGTAACTGTTGGCTATTTATTTACAGGAGGAATTAAGCTTAATCAGTTGTCTGGTCCGGTTGGAATTTATTCAATAGTTGGTGAACAAAGAAAAGCCGGTATAGATAGTATTTTATATTTAGTTGCTTTTTTAAGTATAAATGTAGGATTTATTAATTTGTTACCTTTACCAGCGTTTGATGGTGGACATATTCTATTCATTATAATTGAAGCTATTAAAGGTTCACCAGTAGATCCAGAATTAGAAGCAAAAATACATACAGTTGGACTTATTTTGTTGATGATTTTGATGTTATTTGTTACATTTAACGATATCTTGCGATTGTTTTAAAAGAATATTTTGGGGTTGATAAAATGATTTATATTGTTATAGTTCTTTCTAGTATTATGGCTTTTTACTTTTTTACAATGGCTTTTATTGGCGAAAAACAAAATGCTAAAGAGCTACAAGAAAGTGGTCAAGAAAAAGAATTAAGTAGTGCAGTTGAGACAAGTAATACTTATTATGAAATGCCACAAATAGAAAAAGTAAAGGATATTACTTATGGTATTCCACAGATACCAGTGGAAAATGGTGAAAACACTACAATGCAGATTCCACAAATACCTGTGGAAAATGGTGAAAACGCTACAGCGCAAATCCCACAAATTGTGGAAAGTAAAAATGTTATAGCGACGACACCGACAATTGTTGAGAACAGTGAAGAATCAAAAAGTATAGAAAGAAACGAAACAATTAATATTCCATCATTTGTTGAAAAAAGCAATGATAAAATTATTAGTGATGATGAAGTTATTTAAGAGTTTAAGCTTTTAAATACTTTTTTTTCGTCTTAAATTATATTATAATTTTATTAGAGAAACTTTTCAGGGAGGTTTAATAATGATAAATAATGAAAATTTAGATATGATATATGAAGATGTTTTAAATGATAGAGAATTGACGACAAAAGAATTAAATAATTATGGCTTTAATTCTAAAGATTTAAAGGCTTTAATTGATGATAGAACTTTAGTTAGAATTAAAAGAGGAATATATACTTTAGGTTCTGTTGATAAATTATTTCGTTATGGAAAAAAATTAATTAGACAAAAAGAGAATGATAAAGCTAATTTTTGCTTTTCAAAGTGTTTTCAAATAGATTCATCACATAGGGCTACTTGTTTTCAACTATTTTTAATTAATATTCAAAAGAAAGATTATGAAGAAGCTTTTAAATATTTTAAAATTCTTTATCATAGTGACAATGATGAGTTTATTAATAAAAATAATCATTTTTATTTGTACTTATTAAGTATGATTACAGAATTACCAGAAAATTATCGAAACTATGCAAAATATTTGAACTACGAAGATTTTAAAATAGATGATGTTAGTGATGACGATTTACAAAATAAAATTAGGTTTTCTTCTTATAGACAAAAATTTTTCTCAGCTTTAAAACAACTTAATGATTTGACAAATCAAAAAGGAAGTAGTAATACATCACTTGTATTAATTAGATATTTGATTAACCAAGCAATTGATGTGCAAGTAGAAAATAGAGACAAAGTATTAAACTTTATAAAACAAAAAGAGTATGAAAAAGTTAGAGAATTTTATAAAGAATTGTCTAATAAACGTAATTTGAGTATTATAGATGAGTATATTCTTACATTAACAAATGATTTATTAGACATAACTGCTTCTAAGAAGATTCCTGTTAAAAAAATATTTAGTACGAATAATCTTTATGAAGCAATTAAGGGTAATAATTATGAACTTGCCTTAAAGTTAGTACTAGATAATAATAAAAGGATGAATGTTGATGATGAGAGTAATGCACTTTTCCTTCTTCTTGAAGAAATAATTAATGTGTGTGAAGAGATAAAAGATAAATCTTTAGAAAAAGAAGTTAAAGAAGAAAAAGTTATAAATAAAGAAGATGATTTTGTAGATATTAATAAAGTTTTAAGTGATAGTGGTGTACATAGTTCTAATGATGGGGTAAAAGATTTTTATGAATTTTTAATTTTAAATCTTACTAAGATTAGTTTATTATAAAAAGATGTTAAGTTTACTAAGCCTATTGAAATATTAACTTTAATAAATAATGAAAGTTATGACTTTGATATTTCTAAATTTATACAAGAATTTTATACTAAACTTTCTCAAAAGAAATATGATGAAGCAAGAATATATTTAGATATAATTTCTAAAGCAAATAAAGTGTATGGAGATAATGTTTCAACTGAGGGGTTATTACAAATACTGGAATTTTCAGAAAAGGCAGTAAATCCTAGAGAAAATAATGAAAAGTTAACATTAGAAAGCAGAGTCAAAAAAGAAAATAAGGCAAGTGAGAAAATAGTTAAAAAAGAGGAAATGACGTATGAAGAAAAGAATTCTGAAAAAGAATTTTTAGATACAAAATATGAAGAGCTGTTAGCTAATAGAGGACTAGTACTATTAAAACCTATGAATGAGCATAGGATAAAGAATGTTTTAGAAATAATGAATAATTATAAAGATGTAGACACTTTAGTAATTGAATATGATAGTAGGAAGCAAATAGTACTAAGATATAGGCCAGTTAATAATACTAGTGTAAATGTTAAAGAGCTTATTCAATTAGGTAATGATGCTTATCTAAATAGAAATTATAGTGAATGTATTAAAAATTATTTAGAAGTATTACCAGTATTTGATAAGCCAAGTTCATATATTTATTCAAAACTAGGATTATCTTATATGAAAAATGGTGATAAATTAAAAGCAATAGATTATCTGGTAGTAGCATCTGCTATGGCAAAAAAAGAAGGTAAGAGTTATGACTATAGTGATTTAATTATGAGATTAGAAGATAGAATACCAGAAGAAAGTGTTAAACCAAGATTTAAAATGTCTGAAAAAGAGCTTGATTATAGTGATGTTAGTGATTATTATGGAATAGAAAATTTTGAAGAAATAAATAATTATATTATAGAGTCTGGTTTAGATGTAGAAAGTGCTTGTAGAGAGTTAGGATTAACTAATGAGCAGATTGATACTATTAAGCTTATCTATGCTAGAGAATTTTATACTAGAGCTAATTATGAAAAAGGGGATTTATTTTTAAAAGAGTTGATTTTAAAAGTAAATTCTAGTTAAATATTTTGTGTAGAAAAGAAAAAGTAAATTCTAGTTTGTTTTT
>CANQIL010000028.1 GCA_947624045.1 uncultured Bacilli bacterium | reverse complement strand
TTTTAATATATTGTATAATCATTTATCTTATTATAAATAAAGATACTATTTTTAAGGGAAAATCTAACGAATATAATGTTGAGGACTTTACTAATACTCCTGGTATTGGAATAATAGATAATGAAAATCATATTTATTGGAATTCTAGAAATAAAGTGTTTTTTAAAGATAGTAATTTTAATATTTGTTATATTGCTGAAAGAACTAATATTGAAGAAACTTTTTATATAAAAGAAATATATACTAGACGTTTTACAATAGAAGAAAAAGATTGTGAAAGTATAAATTATATACTAGCAAGAGGTAATTATTTATATGCGCTTACTAATAAGAGCATTAATGTTTATAATTTAAAAACAGAAGAAGTAAAAGTTCATAAGATGAGAAAGAAATATAAAGTTTATGGAATAAAGGATAAAGAAATTTACTTTAAATATAAAAATAAATATTATAAAGCCGATAAAGATATTAAAAAGAAAGTGAAAATAAATAAAGTTCCCAAAGACTTTGATTATGTACCTCAAAAATTTGATTTCTCAAAAAATGCGACATAATTCGCATTTTTTTAGGTTTAGAATTTTTGTTTTTTTATTTATATTGGAGGTGTAATATATTAATATTACAAAAATAAAAAAGAGGAGGTGATTAATTTGAAAAAGAGAATTGTTTCTATTGTACTTATTGTTGCTATTATATTTACTTTAGGGTTAACGTGTGTGTTTGCAGTAGATAATTGGCATCCAACATATTTATATATTTCTGATAATTCGTATGTAAACGGAAGTTGGTATAATTATTCTATAAGTGGAACTCAAAGAGTAAGGTTTTCAGTAGATGGGTGGTACAATAGTACTAAATGTTCTTCAGTAAACGATTATAGTTATCTAGTTGTAAGTTTAATTAGAGATGGTAATAATTTTGTTGAAGGTCAAGAATGGGTAAAAACTAAAGTTGGAACTTGTCCTGATCAGGCAATAGCATATACTAAAGCTGGAACGTACAAATATAAGTATGAGACATTTACAAGTTCAAATCAGTTCTGTGGATTTAAATCAGATTTGTTTTATTTCGGAATTAAGTCTTAACGTACAGAGCAAGACTTTTGCTTGCTCTGTATATAAATATTTGAGATAAGGGGATAATAAATGATAGAAGTTAACAATTTAACAAAAGAATATGATTTAAAAGAAAAAAAAATAATAGCAATCAATAATATAAACTTTAAATTTGAAAAAGGAAAAATTTATGGATTGTTAGGTCATAGTGGTAGTGGTAAATCAACTTTCTTACATATTTTAGGTTTATTAGATATCCCGACAAGTGGCAATATTATAATAGATTATAAAGATGTGAATTTATTGAAAAATTTTGAAATCAATAAAATACGTTCGAAAAAAATAGGATTTATATTTCAAAATTTTTACCTTAATCCTAATTTAAAGGCATATGAGAATGTTATGTTACCAATGTTAATAAATAACAGTATAAATAAAAAAAATAGGAAAAAATTATCTATTCTCTTATTAAAAGTTTTAGGATTATCTGATAGAATTAATCATTATCCAAAAGAATTATCTGGAGGTGAACAGCAAAGAGTTGCTATAGCACGTGCTCTTGCTAATAATCCTGATATTATTTTAGCTGATGAGCCAACAGCTTCTTTAGATGAGAAAAATGAAAAAATAATTTTTGAATTTTTAAAAAGAATGTCAAAAAGAGGAAAATGTGTTATTATATCCAGTCACAGTGAAATAATAAAACAGTATGCTGATATTATCTTATATTTAGAAAATGGAAATATTAAAAATATCCAAGAACTCTAAATAATAAATTAAAATTTATATAATTTGAAAGAGAGGTATAAAAATGAAAATAAAAGATACATTGTGTTTATGTTGTAATCAATTATTAAGAAAAAAATATAATTTTTTAATTATCGCAATTACCATTACTTTTATGACAGGAATACTATTTTGTTCATCTTTTAGTAATGGATTAAATAAATATTGGGATAAAAGTATAAAAAAAAATATAGAGTATCGTACTTTTTTCGTTTATAATAATAATTCTAAACTTACTGAAACTGAAATAATAGAAAAACTAAAAAAATACAGTCATGTTGTCGCCGTTGAACCTGCAGCTTCAAAATCAATTGCATGCAATGTTGCAAATATTAAAAATTCTTCTAATTCTAATTTAACTTTAATTGGTTCAGTTGAAAATCCAGTTGAGATTATTAAAGGAACAAATTTAAAAGGTCATGAAAAAGAGAATGCTATAATATGTCCTAAAGAATTTTATCCTTATGTATATGACAAAAAAAAATTTAATAAAAAAGATATTATTAATTTGGAAGATAAAATTGGTACTAATATAATTTTGTCACCAGCAGATTCTACTGTTGAAATACCATTTAAATTAGTTGGTATATATGATTCATCATTATCTACTGGAAGTTTTTGCTATACATTTTTTTCTATTGTTAATAGGCTTAATAATAAATATTTACCAAAAATTTATGAAAAATCAAAAGATACTCAATTACCGTTTATTGTTGTTTTAGATAATGCTAGATATTCGCAAAAATTTGAAAATGCTATTGTAAAAGATGGCTTTATTAGTGGTGGAACGATTAGACTCATTGATGTCAATAATGGAGAAAAAATAATTAATATTATTTTAATAATTTCTATATTTTTTATTATTTTATATTTCCTTTTTGTAATATTTTTTAATTGCAAAGAGTACAATAATAATAAAAATTATTATGGAATTTATAAAACAATTGGGTACAGTGAAAAAAATATATCTAATATCTTTTTAATTAATCAAATAATTATAATGTTAGTATCGTTTTTAGTCTCCATAATGCTTTATTACTTATTGAGAAAACCAATTTTAAAATTAGTATTAAATAAATTTGATATGAAAGGGTTGTCATTAATTTTAAGTTTTAATTCTATATTTTTTACTATTTTAATAGGTTTCATTATTTTGGCTTTGCTAAAAGTGTTTTTTAATATTAAAATTAAGAAAGAAAGTGCTATTGACTTATTGAAAGAATAATTAAATGAATAATTTATTGATCAAATCATTTTTTCGCTCTAAAAAGGTTAATTTTCTCTATTTTTCGTTGTTTCTACTAATATTTGGTTTTTTATCAATTTGTAGTTATAAATATATAAATATTGAAGAAATAATAAATAAAATATCTAATAGTTACGAAAATAGAGAATTATATTTGAAATTAAATGATAATAATAAAATATTACTAAATTTAAAGCAAGATAGCAACATAGAAGGTATTTATGACTATTTTAGTTCAGAATTTTATCAATATAATGGACTTAATGTAAAAATAAATCCTAGTGTTTTTGGGATTAATAAGAAAATATTAATTGGAAGAAATATAAAATATAATAGCTATGATGAAATAATTTTACCAGAATTTTTTCTTGTGGATGGTAAAAAAAAGTTTACAAAAAACCTAATAAATAAAAGAATAGTTTTAAGCAACGGGAATTCAAGCATCACTAAGAATGTAGTAGGAATTTATAAAAGTAATGGTTTTAATGATGTTTTTATAGCTACAAAATTGGAAAATAATAATGAATACATAGTTTTAGTTAAAAATCAATCAGAAGTCAACAGTGTAAAAAAAGAGTATTACTCCTATTGCGATGACATTTACTTATATAATAGTAGTTTGCAAGAAGAATTAAAAATTTATAAATCACTTTTTCATTTAATAAGAAAAATGTTTTTCATTATATATTTAGTAAATATTTTAATTTTAATATTTATTATAAATGATTATATTAAGCATTTTAAGAAAAATATATGTATGATGAAAATTTGTGGTTTTTCTAATCTTTTAATTTTATATTCTATTGTTAAAAGTATTTTTATAGTATGCTTTTACTCATACATACTTTTACTATTCATATCATATTTCATAATTGCAAATAAAAATAATTATATAAATTTTTTGTTTATTTTTTCTAAGTTATCATTTATCAACCTAATACTTATTTTTTTAATTCCATTTTTATTTATTAAAAAAATTAAAAATATTCCTTTAATCAAAATGATAAGATAAATTTTATTTTTTTATTCTTCCAAATAAATTATCAATTGAAATTTCGTTATATATGTTAATTAATTCACATAGAAAAATAGTAGGAATTAATATTTTTCCTTTTTCATAGTTTGAATATGCTGACTGACTTGTATTCATTTTGTTTGCAATTTCTTTTTGAGTTAACTTATGTTTTTTTCGCAGGTAAAGTAGATTTCTAGATATTATTTTTATATCTATTTTTATAGGGTAGTAGTCAGTGTTTTTATTAGTTATTCCGAATATATAATCCAAACTTAAATTAAAAGTGTTTGCATATTTTATTAGCTTTTTAATTGGAATTATATCTATACCATTTTCCCATCCGGAAATAGTTGATGCACTTAAATCGAATAATTTTGCTAGATCCTTTTGCTTGATATCTAAATTTTCTCTTGAAATTTTTAAATTTTTAGGAAACATTTTAACCACCTAACCTATTATTCCATTTAATATTGTTTTTAATTTTAATCTTCGGCTTTTATGATATTTTTTAGTAAAATATTTAAAGATTTTATGTTATTCTTTCTTTAGGTGGTTTGTATGGATTTGGGTAATGTAGGAAAATTTATTGCAAAAAAGAGAAAAGAAAAAAATTTAACTCAAGAAAAACTTGCTGAAAAATTAGGTGGTATATCTGGTAAAACTATATCAAAATGGGAAACAGGGGTTGTTGCTCCAGATATTTCGCTATTAAAATCTCTTAGTGAAGTTTTAGGTGTATCTATTATAGAATTATTAAATGGTGAAGAAACATCTTCAAATAATTCAAGTGGTATTATGGAAGGATTAAAGTATTACACTAATAAAACAAAGAGAAAGTATATAAAGATTATTATTAAGGTAATTTTTGTTTCTTTGTTTTTTGTACTTTTTCTATTTGGTTGGAATAATTATAATCAAGTGAAAATTTATAGAATAAATAGTAAAAATGCTAAATATGATGTAGATGGATATTTGATGTATAATCAAGAAAGAAATATTATAATTATTAAAAATATAGACTTGAAAGACAAAAATATTGGAACAGATTTAGAAGAAAAAACAAAAAATATGTCTATTTCTGTTTATTCAAAAAATAAAAATATTTTTACTACTGAAAAAAATCTAGATAGTTATGAAGGTATAAGTTTGTATTTGCTAAATAATTCTTATTATTATGACGAAGATATAAATTCAAAAGAAAAAATAATGTCTAGTAATATTGATTTAAATAGTTTAAAAATTTTAATTGAATATATAAATGAAATTGGTGAAAAGATAGATATTAATATTCCCATAGTAGCTAAAAAAGAGTTTTCTAATAACAAATTAATATATTAAACGAGGATTTAAATAATAATAAAATATTTAATTCCTCTTTTTTATTTTTATAAAAAATTTCAGATAGAAATAGTCAGTTTCTATGTGAAATTTTTTTAATTCGCATTATTTACGACATAAGTATCAATATTAGGGATAGAAAAATATTTATTAATAATTCATAATTTTGGTTGTAGGAGGTGTTGTCATGAATATATAAAAGAAAAAGGAAAATGATAAAAATTATAATATGAGTATAGGAGGAAAAAATGAAAAGAAAAATTTTATTATTATTAGGATTGATATTAATACCTAATATGACTTTTGCTAAGTCAATTGAAGAAAATTCATTACAAAAACTAACAGAAACTACAAAATATTATAAGACAGTTACTAAAAATGATGGAATCAGTAATATTAGTAGTAATGGTAATAATAATTCAACTCAGACTTATGAAATTTCAAAAGATGAATATGACAAAGCTGATTTAATAACAAATGGGCTTAATGGTTCTGGTACGACAGAAACAACTTATAAAAAATTAACAACTACAATTTTTAGCAATAATTCTAAATACAGATATATGACTGAATTGGTATGGAAAACAATGCCATCTGTTAGAAGTTATGATGTAATTGCAATCGGTCATCTATCAAATGTTACTTATTACTCAAGTCGATATTTTTCACAGTATTATTGCAAAACTGATGGAGAATGTAGAACTTTAACAACCTATTATCCTCAAAATTATTCAACTGGAATTGGTGCAACTTTTAAAGTACCAGATGGAAATTTAAGTACATTAAAGCAAACTTTATATTTTGATGTAAGTAAAAATACTGCTGGAACAATAAATTATCAAGCTGCTTATGGTGATTATGCACATTCTACTCAAACTGTTTCATTAAGTCAAGCACAAAATTATTCTGTCACTACATCTGGAATTGTATTTAACAATAGTGTTGTTAATTATTTCGATAATATTTCGCCAGCAGTAGCTACTTGGAATGGTAGTTGGTAATTAAAATTATGGAAAGGAGGTGATGAAAAATGAAAAAGAAATTTTTAGTTGTTACAAGTTTTATTTTTTCAGTTATATTTATAGGATTTATAACTGTTAATGCAGCTACACAAGTCGCTTTACCAAATACCCCAGTTAATATAAAGTCAGGAAAAACATATAATTCTCCTGATTTATATGCACAATATCCAGATGCTATGGCAACTTTAACTATTGACACTGTAACATCTGGAAAAGCTATTAATGAATGGGTATCATATGTTTACAGCAATGGTTCCTATCAGCCAAAATTTTCTGTAACAGGTGGAATAACTAGAGGTATTTGCAAAAGGGTAAATCTAGGTAAAGTTGGAGCAGGAGGTACTTTTAGATTTGTTGACTTTGCTTATGATATTTTAACTGATGATGCATGGGCTGGATGGGCTGGATCTGTAGAAATAACAACTTCATAATATTAATGGCATAGTTTAGTAATGGTTTTAATCATGTAAATCTTACATGATTAAAACCTATATAATTAGGGAGATTTATATGAGTAAAAAAAGTAGTCCAATTATAATTAATAATTTATCAAAAACTTATACTAAAAAAAGAAAATTAATTAAAGTTTTTAATGATATTAGTTATGAGTTTAAATATAATAAATTCTATTGCATAATTGGAAAAAGTGGTGTTGGAAAAACAACTCTATTAGAAATAATTGGTACCTTAAAAAAAGCCGATTATGGAAAAATTTATATTTGCGGATATGATGTTAGTTCTATGAGTGATGATATAAAATCTGATGTAAGAAATAAAAAAATAGGTTTTATTTTTCAATCGCATTTTTTATTACCTACTTTGACAGTAGTAGAAAATGTTATGCTTCCAGCATATATAAATAATCATCAAATATCAGTAGATAAGGCAGTTAATATATTAAATAGACTTGGACTATCTGATAGAATTAACCATTATCCAAAAGAGTTATCTGGAGGTGAACAGCAAAGAGTTGCTATAGCACGTGCATTAATTAATGATCCAGATATAATTCTTGCGGATGAGCCAACTGGTTCATTGGATAAAGAAAATACGGATAATGTTTTATCTATTTTTCAAAATATTTCTAAAGCTGGGAAATGTGTAATAGTTGTAAGTCATGATAAAAATGTTCAAGAATATGCTGATGAATCTTTAGAATTGAAAAAATCAATGTTGAAAAAATATGAATAAGAGAGGTTATTTGAAATGAAGAGATTAATCGAAATTTCGATAAAAAATGTTTTTAGAAATAAAATAATTTTACTTTCTTCTATTCTTTTAGGACTATTATTAGGATTGTCTACTCTGATAAGCACATTTTATTCAACAATGGATAATTTTTTGAATAATGATATCATGAATAATAAAGCTTTTAGGACATTACTTGTTAGAGAAAAAAGTACTGAAAAATCTGATAAGAAAATAAGAAAAGAATTATTAAATGTTGAATATATAGATAGCGTATTTGCAATTACATCAAAATATAATGTTTTAATATCAACTACCTTTGAGAATAAAGAAAAAGACATTACTGGATTAGTTGAGTTAGATGCTGGAATTAATAAAACAATCCCAAATATCATTAAAGGAAGAAGCATAAAAAAAGGCGAGGATGATTATATTATTTGTCCTAAAAATTTTTATCCAGGACAAATTAATAAGAATTTGAGTCGATTGGATTTTATAAAATTAGATAAATATTTGAATAAAAGAATAAGTTTTGAAGTTGAAAATTATTCATCTAATAAAAAGAAAAAAATGACTTTTAAACTAATTGGATTATATGAAAACAGTAAATCAGAAAATGACGAAAATATTTGCTATGTTAGTGAGAAATCATTATTTAATATATTTAAATATCAGCGTCTTAATGATGATTTGATTAAACTTGAAAATCAAAAAGGATACTATATTGAAGTAAATAAAATAAAAAATGTTAAAACTGTACAAAAAGAATTAAATGAATTAGGCTATGCAGCAAAAAGTTTAGCATTTGTTGATTATACAATATTTAAAAACATATATAAAAAAGCAAAAAAAATATCTTTAATCTTTTTAATTTTTGCATTACTTTTATTTTTAAGCATTGAGATTAAATTTGTTTTTGAAAACAAAAAAATATATATGTTGTTTAATTATTTAGGTGCAAGAAATAAAAAAATTATTTCATACAATTATATTAGTAATATAGTATTTTTAATAATTAGTTATATGTTTACCTTAATTAGTATCATATTTATTAATATAATTTTAAGACTTGTTTTGTACTTTAAACCTTTAATATTCGATAAAATGACATTATTAATTAATTATAATTCATTGCCAATTCTTATTTTATTAACTTTATTAGCGAGTTTATTGATATCATTTTGGAGCAGTATTTATATAAAAAAAGAAATAAATGAGTAATATTTTAAAGAAAATTTTTAAAATAAAGACAAGTCAAAATTTAATTTTATATTTACAATTAGTTATTTGTTATTTATTAATTTTTTTAATTTTTGTTTTTGAATTCAATTATTTTACATTAGAGAAAGAAAATATAGAAAAAAAACTAATTAATAGAAAATTAATTTCCGATTCAAAAATAGAAAACATAAAGAATAACAAAATATTTAATTCTATTCCTTTAATAGACAGCGAAAATTATCAAATATTTTCTATTGATGAAGAAATCTATGGTACTGAAGTTATAAATTGTTATTTTAATGAAAAAGTTCAAAAAAATTGTAAAAGAATAATTAATGATTTTGATGTATTAGTGAGTTCTTCTTTGAAAGATAAAATTGTTGCTAATAAATTGATTGTAAAATTTCGCAGTAGTGAAATGATATTTAATGTTATTGGTTTTATTAAAGATAGTAGAAGATATATTGTTGTTAAAAATAATATATATAGGGATATGGCAAGAAATGATGAAAGTAATTTAAAATTTCAAATAATAGTAGATAATTATAAGTCTATTAATGCTATAAAAAACTATTTAACTAAAAAAGGATTCCATGTATATAAATCAGAAGAAATACAGGAATTTGAAATACAAAATATTTATAGAATATGTAAAATAGCTAATATTTTTAAAATTATTTTTATAATTATAATTTTAGTTTATTTTATGTTTTTAATAAGAGTGTTTTTTATAAAAAATAAGGATAATTTATTATTATTAACTTATTTGGGATTAAAAAATAGAAAAATAAAACTTACGTTATTTAAAATTGTAAGTGTAAAATGTTTTATTTCTTTAATTTGTTCAAATGGAATTGGATATTTATTTATTAAAGTATTTAAAATGAAAATATATAAAGAAGAGTGCATATTCTTTTTAGCAAATATTTTTATAACAATTATTATTCTTATTTTAGAAATTGAAAGATATGCAAAAAAAAGAAAGGATGATGAAAAATGGCAGTAGATCAAATGGTTTTGGCTACTCAAAATTGGTTAAATGATACATACGGAAGTGATACAAGATTTGAAATGGTTGAAGAAAATGGAAAAACGGGATGGCAAACAATTTATGGTTTATTAAGAGCATTACAGATAGAATTAGGAATACAGGAAACATCAAATAATTTTGGACCAACTACGCAAAAATTATTTAAATCTATAAAAAGGAATGATGGTACAACAAGTAATTTATTTGGTATTGTACAAGGAGCATTATGGTGCAAAGGGTACAATACAGGACATTATGCAGTTCAAGTTGATGGGAGAAATCATGTTAATTGCAGTTTTGATAAATCTGTGGAAGATTGTGTTAAAACATTAGAAGAAGATGCTGGAAGGAGTACAGTTACTGGAATAGTTGATTTGAATTTAATGAAAGCACTTTTATCTATGGATTCTTTTGTTTGTATAACTTCGCTAGGTGGTGATACTAAAATTAGAGTAATGCAACAATATTTGAATGAAAATTATGAGGATTATATAGGATTATCGCCATGTGATGGAATTTATGGAAGAACTACTAATAAAGCACTGATATATGCTTTACAAGCTGAAGAAGGTCTAGATACTAATACAGCTAATGGAAATTTTGGACCTTCAACACGAAAGTATTGTCCAACTATTCCTTATGATAATGTTGCAACTAATAATAGTGGTGTTCACTATAATGCTAAATCTATTAGTAAGTTTATAAATATTCTTAAAATATGTTTATATTGTAATGGATATGGAGATGGAAATTGTGATGGTACTTTTACTTTATTAGATGATAAATCGGTAAGGGATTTTCAATCTGGATATGCATTATCAGTAAATGGTATTGTAAATTTAGGAACTTGGTTATCACTATTATTAAGTTGTGGAGATACTGACAGAGTGGCTATAGCATGTGATACTGCAACGAAAATAGATTCGGCTAAGGCTTTATCATTGCGTAATGCTGGTTTTAAGTATATTGGTAGATACATTACAAAAGTTGAAGGTGGTTTAGACAAAGACTTAACTAGATTAGAAGAAGAAATAATTTTTAACAATGGAATGGCTATTTTTCCAATTTTTCAAGAATATGGTGGGGATGCTTCTGCATTTACTTATAATATAGGTAACGAAGATGCACAAAAAGCTAAAAATGCAGCTGAAAATCTTGGAATACCACATGGTACAACAATATACTTTGCTGTAGATTTTGATCCACAACAAGATACAATATTAAGTAATATAGTTCCTTATTTTAAAGGTATTTATGATTATTTTCGTAATTCTAAAATATATAAAATAGGTGTATATGGAACAAGAAATGTTTGCAGAATACTAAGAAATTCTAATGAAATTCAAATAGATAACATGTTTGTAGCTGATGCATCATATGGATTTAGTGGTAATTTAGGTTTTTCTATTCCTACAGGTTGGGCATTTGATCAATTTTATGTTGATAATTATTCTGTTGGAAATGGAGAAGGAAAAATAACTGTTGATAAAGTTGCATATTCTGGAAAAGATAATGGGTATAAAACTTTAGATTATACAACAATAGACGAAAGCTTTAAAAATATTTCTGAATTATATGATTTGGCAATGGATTATAGTGGTAACAATGATTCTAAAAGCAACGAACTTGTATTGCAATATATAAGAAGAAATAAATATGGTAATGCTAATTCCTATGGAAGTGGTTCTGATTTAATGTGGAAAACAGTGGCTGGAGAAATTGACGAGGATTTTTGTAATTTAGCTGACAAAAATGGCCATGCAAATGATTCGTTTGGTTTCTTAGACACTAAAGAAAATGTTATGAATGATTTTATTCATCTTGCTGCTACGTTAAACAGCTTGATTTATAAAACAGGAATTTTAGGTACTCTTAGTAATGCACCTGAAGAAATTATTGATATTTATGCTGGCTGGGGTGGTGATGCAGTTACATTCTCTAAAAATGTAAAAAGTTATTATGATGACACAGAAATATCCGATTATAAATCAGAAGCAGAAAAGAATATATGTACTAAAAATAGTAGTTATTTTACTATAGAAGATTATATTTCAGATATAGACGCAATTAATCTATTTGCCTATATAAAAGATGGTCATACATTACCTAAAGCTTTCAATTTTTATTATTCATTGGGCGAATTTAAAAAGAGAACTGTTTATTTTATAAATAATATCGGTGGTTTATCTAAGTTTGATGATTACTGTAAAGTTCTAAAATCTGATGATTATCCTATTTTTCAATTAGCACTTATAGGAACAATTTCATCAGAATATAAAATTGTAGCCATTGATTCATTTAATAAATTTGTAAAAAAACAATATGATTTAGAAAATTCTTAATAATTATGATATAATGTCTAGTATACATAAATGAAAGGAATAGTCTTTATTTATAAGTTATTTTTATAAATATACTGAGTAATATATGAAGAAAAAACTAATAATTATTTTATTAATAGTTGTAGACATATTAGCTTTTAATTTTTTATTAATTGCTTTAAGATGGTTTAATGGTATTCCAATTGATGGCATAAATTCTAGAGTTATAACAGAATGTAGTGGAAAAAGAAAAATAAAAGAGCCAGAAAAAGAGCATGTTATTTCACATATAAAAAATTTAAATTTTGATACCAATTTAGTATCTTTTAAAGATACTATGGGGATAGTATTCTCTTCAAATCCTGAAGATGATTTAGATTTTGCAAAAGTCTATCTTACTGGTAAATATGTCGATGTTGATTCATTTGATGAATTTTTAAAAATGTTGGATATTTCACCAATAGAATTTAAAGAGAGTGATGGCTTTTATGAAATACCGAATGTTGATTTTTATAATTGTAAATTAATGCTTGGAGTAAAAAATAAGTTTTATATTTTATGTGATACTAGCATATCACAATTATCTAATACAATTTCACGTGGTCATTCTGAAGAAGAAGTTGTTAGGCAAAAAACAACTTTACAATATTTATTAACTTTAAATGAAATATATAGTAAAACACTATTAAGGAAAGATTTGGTACTTCAATTATATGCTTTTGTAATTTTAATTTTATTAAATATTATCTCTATATTAATATTAAAAAAAGACTATTTTATAGAAAAAATAATTCTTTATGTAAAAAGTTGAAAGATAGCTTATTCTTTCAATTTTTAGTAGTTAAGATATGAGCATTTGCATTGTTTTGTAAGGTTAATACTAGATATTATATTTTGATGTAATTGTAAATATTTAAAATATGGTATTCCTATGTATAAATTAATTTTAAAATGGTGCTTTTATTTACTTTATCTTAATTATTATAAATATAATTGTATTAGACAAATTGCAAATAAAAAAATAAATAGCAGAAATTATATTTTATTTAAATGTTAAAAATATTAAAGTTGTATTTATTAATTATCTGCTTCTAAAATTTTATTTTTTTTAAAAATTTATAAGTAAATTTAAATATTTTATAGAAAAAACGCTTTATTATATATTGATAACTGGTAATAATATTATTTATATTATTTTAAAATCTAGTAGTAATGTATATTATTATTTACTAGTTATTGTTTTCATATGTTTTGTAGTATTAATTCTTGATAACATAGGCAATACAATTGAGGTTGATGCTTATGGAGTTAGAAGAATACTACATTTTTTGTCAAAAAATTGCTAATAGTAAAAAGACCATATTTTGCACTTTAAATTTGAGTACAAGATATGGTCTTTTTTTGTGTATTTTTATAAGGATTTTTTTCTGTAGAGGACCACCTCCTAACAATTTGTACTGAAAAAAGCAAATTGATAGGAGGAAAGAAAGATGGGAAAAAGCCCAAAAAGAAGGAAGTATAAAGATAATCCATATACTTTAAATTGCTTAGAAGAAAAAAATATTTATATTGTTAGTTTTAAAGATATTAAAGGCATTTTTCATAATGTTGAAGTTAGCAAAGAAATTTATATGTCCTTTAATAGTTTTGAATTACAAGATTTAAGAGAATTAAATGAATATGATAGGCATATTGAACATTCTGAGATATTTGAAAATAACTTAACTGAAAGAGCAATTGACAAGCCTATGTTAGTTGATGAAATTGTAGAAAATCAAATTATCAATGAAGAATTGAAAAAAGCAATACAAAATTTGCCTGAAATTCAAAGAAACAGGTTAAAGAAATATTATTTTGATAATATGAGTTATGAAGAAATTGCTAAGGAAGAACGTTGTACGAAAAGGGCAGTAAAATTTAGCGTAGATATTGCTATAGAAAAAATTTCTAAAAAATTAAAAAAATAGACTACACATTTAGTCTTTAAGTGAGGAAACAAGTGAGAGGGAGTAAAACCTCTTACCTGTTTCTTTTTATTTTGAAATAGGAATGTTCTTAGACAATTTTATATTCATTCATCAAATACATTCCTACTATTGATAGCACTTTAGCAAGTACGCTTGTCGGTAAATGCTTGGCTATAAAATTAGGTAGCACCTAATCTGCAATGACAAATAGTAGAATTAAAGATACTCCTGCCTAGCGATAGTCTAAAACAATCGGGGTAGTTTTGTGAGAACCACAAGAGGATGAAATTTCCGTGAGAATTATGTAGCGCATTATTCGTTTGATGAAATCCTAAACTGAGGGTATTAAGAAAAATATCAGCTAATTAACATAAGTCAAAGTAAATAAAGCTTTGACTTATACATAAAAGGAGAATAAAAAATATGAAAAGAAAAAAATATAAAGTAAGAATTAAATTAATATTTGAAACCTATATGAATCATTCACAAGGAAGTATGAAAAAAGCAGAGGAAGATGTTAAAAGAGTATTATTAAATTATTTAAAAGATAAAAAATTGAATATACTAAGTTTATTTGAAGAAAAACCACCACATATTGTTTGTAAGGCAGAAAAATATGAAGACAAAGATGATTAGAAAAGGAGATATATATTATGCTATGCTTAATCCAGTAATGGGGAGTGAACAGGGTGGAATAAGACCTGTGCTGGTTATTCAAAATAATTTAGCTAATAAATACAGCCCTACTGTTATAGTAGCCCCTATAACTAGCATATTAAAAAAGAAAGAATTACCTACGCATATTATTATTGATAAAAAAGATTTTTTAAAATCAAAGTCAATGATTTTGTTAGAGCAAATTAGAGTTTTAGATAAAAGTAGATTAAAAGAATATATTGGAAAATTAAAAGATAGTGAAGTTAAAGAGATAGAACGAAAACTGTCTTTTATTTTTAAGTAAGGAGATGAAAGTTTGAATACAATAATTGATTTAAAATTTATAAAATATTTATTAAATTTAAAAGCTTTAAATTATTTAAAAGTAAATAATTATATAAGTGATGAAACATATAAAAAGTCAATTCTGCAAATAGAAAAAATTGCACAATAGTAAATATCTCACAATTTTTATAAGATAGTAGCGTCAAATGAAAGAAAGGAGATTGAAAATATATGGAAATTACTTTAATTAAGAAAAAAGATGAAAGGATTGATAGAAAAACTGGACAACCTATAGGTAGATTAAGAGTGGTTGCCTATGCTAGAGTAAGTACAGATAATGATGAGCAATTAAACAGCTATGAATCTCAAAAGAAATACTACAAGGAAAAAATAGTTTCTAATAGTGAATGGAGTTTTGCAGGAATTTATGCTGATGAAGGTATTTCCGGGACACAAGACTTTAAAAGAGAAAATTTTATGAAAATGATAGAAGATGGTATGGAAAGTAAATTTGATTTGATATTAACTAAATCAATATCAAGATTTGCTAGAAACACATTAGATACTTTAAAATATGTAAGATTATTAAAAGAAAATAATATTGCTATATTATTTGAAGAAGAAAACATCAATACTTTAGAAATGTCTGGAGAATTGTTACTTACAGTATTAAGTTCTGTTGCTCAACAAGAAAGTGAAACCATTTCATCACACGTTAAGTTGGGATTAAAAATGAAATCAGAAAGAGGAGAACTAGTTGGATTTAATAATTGTTATGGATACTCTTATGATAGCAAAACAAATATAATGTCCATTGTTGAAGAAGAAGCAGAGGTAATTAGACTTATTTTTAAAACATATTTAGAGGGACACGGTGGAGATTATATTGCAGATATGTTAACAAAAATGAATATTTGTACACGAAGAAATAAAGGAAAATGGAGATCAAATACAGTAATAGGAATTTTGAAAAATGAAAAATATATTGGAGATGTTTTGCAGGGCAAAACTTTTACTACCGATCCAATTACTCATAAACGTTTGATGAATTATGGAGAATCAGACCAGTATTATATAAAAAATCATCACGAAGCAATTATAAGCAGAGAAGATTTTGACACAGTACAAGAGATATTAAAAGATAGATGTGGTGCTAGAGCAACAGGTAGAAGATTAGGAAATATTGGAAGAAAGTATGCCTTTAGTGGCAAAATAAAGTGTGGATTTTGTGGTACTACTTATACAAGAAGATGTATGTATTCAAAAGGTGGCTCAACAGTAATATGGGATTGTTTAACTCATGTTGAATCTGGAAAAGAAACTTGTAAAGATAGTAAGGCTTTAAGAGAAAATTTAATTGAGAATGCTTTTGTTGACGCATATCAATTATTATGTAATAGCAAAGACTTTAATGCTGAAATGCTTTTAAATATTATATCTAGTTGTGTTAGAGATAATAATGTAGAAGAAAAAATAAAATCGTTAAAGAAATTAAAAAGTTCTCAAGAAACACAAATTCATAAATTAGTTGATTTAATGTTAGTTGGAACAATTGATAAAGATATTTATACTGTTAAGAAAGAAAAATTAGACAGAAAATTAGAAAAAATAAATAAAGAAATAGAACAATATGAATTATTATCAGAAGATGATGATAAGATAGAAGAAGGCATCAATAAGATAAAGAATACGATTTCTTCAAAGAAAATTTTAGATGGCTTTGATCGTGATGTTTTTGATGCTTTAGTGGATTATATCATTATTGGTGGATATGATGAACATGGAAAAAAAGAAGAAAATATGATAAGATTTATATGTAAATCAAAATTTAATGAAACAAATCGAAATGATTTGACATCAGATGTTATTATAAATAATAATGATTTATCAAAAGAAGATAATGCTTTTGTAAATGTATTAGACTTTAATAGCAATCAAGATTATTATTTATTTTATAAAGATGAAAATGGTAAACAACACAAAGTATTAAAAAGATTTATTAAAGTTAGATTAGAAGTTGAAAAGTGAACTAGTCATAACAAACATTGTACTTATCAATAATGTTTGTTATGAATTAGTCAGTAACTACCGAACATACCATAATTAACTAATCATAATGTACAAACAAGGAATGTGTGTGTTCTGAAACTGCGTTAAACCCTTATAAATAAAGAAAAAGAGAACTAGTCAGTAGGTGTGAATGGTAACTATCAATTAACGAAAAAAGATAACTATGAAAGATAGATAATTATTATATTAAATGATATAACATTTATTAGTTAGAAAAGATGAATAACCTGATGAGATTCTTATAATTTTATGTGCATAATAATAATTGTAAACGAAAGGAGATTTTTAAGATGGCAGATATAATAAAAAAAGATGAGTATTATGATGATTTTTCCAAAATTATTGAAATGATAGAAACACGAAGAAGCAATGCTTATAGAAAAGTAAATGAAGAACTGATGTCATTATATTGGGATGTTGGTTGTTTTGTTAGCGAACAAATACAAAATAATAAATGGGGAAGTAAAGTTGTTGATAATTTAGTTTTATTTTTAAAAGAAAAATATCCAACTTTAAAAGGTTTTGACAGAAGTGGAATATATAGAATGAAACAATTTTATGAATTATATAAGGATGATGAAATTGTCGCTCCACTAGCCCGACAATTAAATTGGAGTAATAATGTGTTGATAATGTCTGGTGCAAAAACTAGAGAAGAACGAGAATTTTATATAAGGATGGCTTTAAAAAATAACTACACTAAAACTGAATTAAATAGACAACTTTCCAGTGCCTATTATGAAAGATATATGTTATCTGGCGGTAAAGCATTACCATCACTTAAAAAAGCAGTAGATGAAGATGATTACCCAAACACGAAAATTTTAGATTTATATTCTTTAGAGTTTTTAGATTTGCCGTCTGAATTTTCAGAAGTCGATTTAAGAAAAGCAATTATTAAAAATTTGAAAAATTTTATTTTAGAAATTGGAAAGTCTTTTACTTTTGTAGGAGAAGAATATCGAGTACAAGTGGGGACTGAAGATTTCTTCATTGATCTCCTATTTTACAATCGTGATTTATCTTGTTTAGTTGCTTTTGAACTTAAAGTAGATAAATTTAAGCCAGAATATGTTTCAAAAATGGATTTTTATTTAGAAGCATTAGATAGACAAGAAAGAAAACAAAATGAAAATCCAAGTGTTGGAATAATACTATGTGCTAATAAAGATGAAGAAATAGTTGAATATGCAATGAGTAGAACTATGTCGCCAACAATGGTGGCAGAATATAAATTAAAACTAATTGATAAAGAATTATTAGAAAACAAGTTAAAGGAAATATCAATGATTGTTGAAGAAAATAATAAAAATTAAATTGTCGTGCTAACAGACCGACAAATTTAAAAAATTAGGCTTAGAAGTTAAAAAGCGAACTAGTCATAACATACATTTTACTTATAAAGAATGTTTGCTATGAATTAGTCAGTAACCACCAAACACACCATAATCAACTAGTCATAATGTACAAACAAGGCATGTTGAATGTGTTTGCATTTTAACTTTAAAATAATTCCATTTACTTTTTCTGTGTCTAGACACACTTTTTGTAAGTGAGATTAAATAAAAATGATGAATAATTTTATACGATATGCTATTTCTTTATAAAATCATAAATAAAAAACAAGTTTTTATAAAAAAGCCAAAAAGACCCCTTACCCCATAG
>CANQIL010000027.1 GCA_947624045.1 uncultured Bacilli bacterium | reverse complement strand
AAGACAACTCATTAAAAAGTTTGAGTTCTAAAAACCTTGCTTGTGCAAGGCATTCTTCTACTCTAAAGTGTTGCCGTGTGAACACCAAGCAACCCAGGTTTTGTCCAATTAGGGCAAAGACTAGGTAAGCAAAAATTATTTTCTTATATAGATAAGTTTGGTTTTGGTGAAAAAACTGGTATTGATTTAAATGGTGAGAGTAAAGGTATTATTTTTGATTTAGAAAAAGTTGGTAATGTCGAGTTAGCAACAACTGCTTTCGGTCAAGGTGTCAGTGTCACACCTATCCAACAAGTAACAGCCGTTAGTGCCGTTGTTAATGGTGGTAATTTATATGAACCACTTATCGTTAAAAATATCTCTGATGCCGAAACTAATACTATTTTTAAAGAATATAAAACCAAATTAAGAAGAAAAGTCATCAGCAAAAAAACTTCAAATATTATGCGTAGAGCTTTAGAAAGCGTTGTCGCAAAAGGTGGAGGAAAAGCCGCTTTTATTGAGGGGTATCGTATTGGTGGTAAGACAGGAACAGCTCAAAAAGTCCAAGATGGTCACTACTTGGTAGGTAATTATATTATGTCTTTTATGGCCGTTGTTCCTTCCAATGACCCTAAAGCCGTTTTATATCTAGCTATTGATAACCCACAACATACAGCCTTACTTTCTAGTTATACAACAACACCTATTGCTAGAAGAATACTACTTGATATAATTGATGCTCTAGATATCAAAAAACAAGAAGGCGAATTAGAAAAAGACTTAGAATGGACCGATAAAATTACATATAAAGTACCTAATGTCGTAGGTATGAGTGTTGAAGAAGCTAAGAAAAAATTAAGTAATTTTACTGTTAAATATACAGGTACAGGTTCAAAAGTAACTTCCCAATCACCAGAAGCCGGTGTTAAATTAGAAGAAAATGGCACCATAAGATTACTAGTTGAATAATTACAAAAATTATACTCTTTTAGCCATTAATAATAGAAATCTTTCTGGATTATAAAGACAAGTTTGTATTATTAATATATGGGCATTTTCACTAACATTTTCTTTTGTATCATATAAAGCCTTAGAACGTAATAGGGCAACATGATTTAAAAAATCTACTTTCTCTCGAGAAATAATCATATGTTCATTATCAGACTTATCTATAGCACTAACCGCAAATATTTTATAAGAATAAGCTTTTTTATCAGTTTTTAAATCAATAAAAAGATTATTAAGAAAAAAATCTTCCTGTAAGTATTGTTCTAAAGCTTTAAATGGTAAATCACTATTAAGTGAATTATGTCCATAAATATTTAATTGCTTAGCTGTATCAATATCAGAAATACGATAATCAATAAAAATAGCGCCATTATAATTTTTATTTTTATAAATATCATGCTCTAAATAAAAATCATTATCATTTGTTTGAACGACTAATTCTTTTAAATTTATTGATGGAATACTTATCTCAGCTTTAATATCGTTATTATTATAAAGTTCTCTTAAAGATGGAAAAACATTCTCATAAATTTCTTCTTCTTCAACTTCCTCCATCTTTTTTTCTTTTTCATTAGAATATTTAATATTTTTTTGCCTAGAACTTTGAAAGTAAAAGCCCGCTCCTATCATTAAAATAGCTAATAAAATATATAAAATTAATTTTTCTTGAGGCTTTAATTTTTTTCCTTTCATTTTTTCTTCACCTATCAATAGTTTAACAAAACTTTAAGGCAAAGTCTATTACTAAATGGTGTTGACTTAAGATATTTTAAATGTTAAAATCAAGCTATGGAAAGTGAGAGAGTACTTTGCAAATTTTTTAAAGAGGTGACTTATGAAAGAAAAAAAACTAAAAACAAATTGTTTGAAAATTGCCTATACCCTAATTTTTATAGCAGTAATAGGTTTAATTTTTAAAACTCTAACTCCAAATGTTAAAGCTGAAGCTAACAGAATAAAAGTTAGCCCAGGAGCTGAAACACTAAAAAAGGCAGTTGAAGCTGCTAATCCAGGTGATACCTTAGTATTAACCGCTGGTTCTTATAGTGGAGGAGGTACAGATAAAACTGTTTATATCAATAAGGAATTAACTATCGAAGGTGAAAAAAGTGGACCATCTAAAACAATTATTGATGTACCTATCGTGGTAAGAACTCCTGATAAGGTTGTAATTTCTAATTTTACCACAACTCCTATAATGGTAGAGCCAAATTTTGTTTTCCTAAAAACAGAAGGAAGAGTTAATTTAGATATTAATAATGTCTATATTTTTGGAATTTTAAGAGGTTCATCAAATACTTTACCAAGACATGATGCTATGGCCCTAGAAATTACTAATGATGTAACAGGAAAAAATGATGCAGCTACAGAAAGCAATCACTCAGTAATTAATGTTACTAATTGTAATTTCGTAAAGCCAGGAGTTCATTATGGAATTTATTCTAATGTTTCTAATACAACTTTAAATATTAAAGATTCTACCATAGCTGGTAGAACACCTGTTATGTTTGATAGTGGAAGCAATAACATAATAAATATTTTGGAAGCAACAGAAATAGATGGACCAGATGCTATATATAATGAATCAGAAACATTTGTTATAAAAGGTCAAAATAATTTAACTGTTAATGTAGATAATTCTACTATTAAAAGTACGGCACCAAGTGGAAATGTACCAACTAAAACATTTTCCTTTAGTGAAGATGGTGCTAAAAGTACTAACACAACAATTAATATTAAAAATAATAGTAAGATAATAGATGAAGATGATGAAAGAAAACCAGCTACTAATAGTGTTTTGTTTAGTTTTCGAAATGATGCAACTAGTGCTGATAAAAATATAGTTAATATTGATAAAACATCAAGTATGTATATTTCAAAAAAAAGTAACTCATATACAGAAATAGCAACTGAAACAGTACCACTAGCTCGTGAATATAATATTTTAGAAAATGCATCAGTAGTAAGAATAAGTGATAGTGAAAATAACAGTATAATAAAAGTTTATGATAATAATTCTGAAATAGCTGAGTTAACACAAGAAAAATATACTAAAAAAGATAACTACAATTTTAAAGGTTGGTTTCAAGACTTTGATGGTACTAATTATACTAATGAGTATGCAAAAGTAAGTGGTAACTATCCTAATACTGTAGCTCAAAAGAATATAGACTTATATCCTAAGTTTGTTAAAGTTTTAAAAGTTACCATAACAGATGGCACTACTAATCACACTTATTCTGTTGAAGAGGGTACTACTTTAGCAGAAAGTGAAGATTTTACTAAAATAAAAGCCGACTTAGATAAAATTAAAGAAAAAGAGGGTCAAGTATTTAAAGGCTTTATTATCTATAATTCAAATGGACACTTTGAGCCTGAAAGTGAAGAATACTTACTTAATCAATTAACGATAACAGAAGATTGTCGCATTGAAGCTATTCATCAAGTAAGAGTAACAATCAATGGTAACGAATTCTTTACTGATGCTGGAAAAACATTAAAAGATATTTCTGATGCCGATAATGATGCTTATATTAAAGCTAAGCAAAATAATGATGAAAGAGAATTTTCTAGATTTGTTAAAAAAGGAACAACCGAGACATTTACTGAAGAACAAGGTATAACAGCAAACCTAGACCTTGAATCTAAATTTTTCTGTAAGGTAACAATAGGTACTAATACATATAAATTAGAAGAAGACTCTATACTTAACTCTAGTGAAGAAATAAAAACTGCCCTAGCAGCGATAAGTGAAAAAGTATCTGGACGTAAGTTTGCTAGATTTATAGATGAAAAGGGAAATGAAATAAAACCTGAAGCTGACAAAATAACAAAAGATGTAACGATCGCCTCAGTTTACAGTATAACAGTAAAACTAGTTGGTAAAGATAATAAGACTATTAAAACTTATACGATAGATGCAGATAGTAATTTAAGTAGTTTAAAGATTGATAGTGAAATTAAAGCTGCTTTAGAAGAAGTTGCTAATAGTAGAGATGATGGTAAAGAATTTGATGGTTTCATTATTACATATGATAATGAGACACTAACATTTGATGAAACTTCTGATAAAAATAAAGAAAAACTAATAGAAGATATATTAGACCAAAATCTTAAATATAATGCTACTATTTACGTAAAACAAAATATTGAAATAACTATTAATAGTGAAGTTTTTGAAATGGACTCTGGTCAAAGTCTAAAAATAGCTATTCTTGATAGTAATGATGAAACTTTAAAACAAAACTATAAAGATGCCAAGTTTGGTGGTAAAGAAGAAAAGAGATTTTATAAATTTATAGATGAAAGTACTAAAAAAGAAGTAACAGAAGAAGATATATTTGAAAAATCAACAACATTAATTCCAAAATATCTAGTTTTTGTTACTATAGATGATGATAGAACTAATGTAGCAGGTACTTATAGACTAGAAGAGGGAAAAACAATTGATGATTTAATTGATAAAGAAGCTCAAGATGCCCTAGCTATTTTAAGAACAGATATAGATACAGAGACTGAAGATCTTCACTTTGAAAAATTAGTAACTTCATCTAATGAAGAAATTGATGGTAATACTATAATTGATAAAGACATTACCATTAAGGGGCTTTATCATTATGACGTAACTATTGTTGAAGATTATGATGACCCAACTTATGATACTAGTGCTAGTCATGTAAAAGGTCTTAAAGTTTATAAAGGAAAAAACTTATCAACTATTAAGAAAAAAGTTGAGGAAGCTTTAGATACTTTAAAACAATCAGTAAATAAAAATGATAAAAGAAAATTCTATTCTTTCTTAGAAGTTAATACAAATAAAGAATATACTGATGACAATATAAATGAACTTTTCAGTGAAGTATTTAATAAACACATTTACATAAGCGCTAAGCTTTATCATAAAGTAAAAATAGGCAACACAGAGGATTATGTTCTTGAGGGAACTACCCTTAAAGGTAATGATAACTTAGTTGCAGCTTTAAATAATTTAAAGAATACTCCAAATAAAGAAATTGCTAAACTTATTGTTAATGGCAAAGAATATTCACAAGATGAAATTACTGAAGATATGGAAATTAATGAATATACAGAAATTTCAGCTGAGTATAATGTAAATGTTTCTATTAATGGTCAAACCTTCACAGTAAAAGAAGGTGGCAAACTTTCTGATTTAACTGCTGAAGAAGCAAGTAAAGTATCTGCAGCCTTAGATGAATTACAAAAGCAAGTAGAAGATGCTGGATATAATTTCAAAGGCTATGTTGATAGCAATAATAATGAATTTACTAAAGATACTAAAGTATTTGAAAATACTACTGTAAGTGCAAAATATAATATTAAAGTTACAATTAAAGGACCAGTAGAAAAACCATTTGAGTTAGAAATAAATCAAACATTAAAAAATATAAAAGACCAAGAGAATTATAAAGCTACTATAACAAAGGCAAATAGACAGTTCTCAGGTAATTTCCGTAATCAAGACGGTGAAATAATTAATGAATCAACTATCTTTACTAAAAATGCAACTTTAACTCCAATCTTTAATGTTAAAGTAACTATAAAAGAAAAAGATTATTACTTAGAAGAAAATACAAAACTTGGTACACCAGAAATTATAGAAGCTTTAAAAGCATTTGAAAGTACTGAAAAGCAATTAACTGGTTATGTTTATGGAAGTTCTAAAACTCCAATAACCACTGAAAGCCTAGTAACTGATAATATAACAATAGAACCAGTTTACTCAGTAAAACTAACTATCATGTATGGTGAAGAGGTAATTGGTGAGTTTGATTTAGATGAAAATTCAACTATAAAAAATAGTAATAAAGAAAGTGAAATAGAACAAGCTCTTAACATTTTACAAAATAGAGTAACAGATGATGGCTATAACTTTAAAGGTTATATAGCTGATAAAAAAGACTTTACTATTGATACTAAAGTAACTAAAAATATTACTATAACAGCAAAATATAATATTAAAGTTACAATTAAAGGACCAGTAGAAAAACCATTTGAGTTAGAAATAAATCAAACATTAAAAAATATAAAAGACCAAGAGAATTATAAAGCTACTATAACAAAGGCAAATAGACAGTTCTCAGGTAATTTCCGTAATCAAGACGGTGAAATAATTAATGAATCAACTATCTTTACTAAAAATGCTACTTTAACTCCAATTTTCAATGTTAAAGTAACTATAAAAGAAAAAGATTATTATCTAGAAGAAAATACTAAGCTTGGTACACCGGAAATTATAGAAGCGCTTAAAGCTTTTGAAAGTACCGAAAAGCAATTAACTGGTTATGTTTATGGAAGTTCTAAAACTCCAATAACAACTGAAAGCCTAGTAACTGATAATATAACAATAGAGCCAGTCTATTCAGTAAAACTAACTATCATGTATGGTGATGAAGTAATTGGTGAGTTTGCTTTAGATGAAAATTCAACTATAGAGAATAGTAGTAAAAAAAGTGAAATAGAACAAGCTCTTAGCGTTTTAAAAGATAGAGTAACAAGTGATGGTTATAACTTTAAAGGTTGGATAGCTGATAAAAAAGACTTTACTACTGATACTAAATTAACTAAAAATACTACTGTAACAGCAAGCTACAACATAAAAATTACCATACAAGGAGCAACTAATTCAAAAGACTTTGAAGTTGAAGCAGGCAGTACTTTAAGTGATGTAAAGGATAGTAATAAAAGTGATTATCAAGAAGTTCAAAAGAAAGAAAATAGAAAGTTTTTACATTTCCTAGTAGAAGATGGCACTAATACAATACTTAAAAATGATGATAATAAACATCAATTTTATAAAAATACTAATTTAAAAGCTATTTATGCTACTACTGTTACTATTAATGATGAAAAATATTATCTAGAAGAAAATAAGGCTTTATCTAGTAGTGATGAAATAGTAAAAGCTTTACAAAAACTTGAAAAAACAGAAAAAAGACTTTTTGAATTTGTAGATTCAAATAACAACTTACTCGCAACAGTACAACAATTACTTGATAAAACAGATAATCCAATTAATGAAAATGTAACTATAGTACCTAAATATGTAATTGATATAGAAATAGAAGCTGATGATGTATTTAAAACAACAGTACCTGAAAATACTAAACTAAAAGATATTGGTTATGAAAAACCAGAAAGATTTAACAGATTTGTTGATGCTACAACAAATGAAACTGTTACAGAAGATACCGTTCTTAAAAAACATACTAAACTTAAAGTAATACGCAATGTATTTGTAACAATAAATGGAAATAAGTATGAATTAGAATCATACAAAAAGTTTGGTGATTTAGAAGGCGCTGATAAAGATTTAGAAGCATTAAAGAAAGTACCCGCAACAAAGAAAAACTTTAGTCACTTTATCTATCTTGATAATGACAAAGAAATATCATTAAATAAAGATACTATTATAAGTAAAGATATTACAGTACTTCCAAAATACACTATTGAATTATCTTTTATATATGAAGATGAAAATAAGCAAGAAGAGATTATCAAATTAGAACTAGAAGAAGGAAAGGCAATAGGTGATTTAGATAGCGAAAGTCTAAAAACATTAAATGCAAAACTAAGAGAAATTGAAAAATTATTAGAAAATGAAGGAAATTATAGTTTTAAGTTCTCTAAATTCTTACAAGCAGATAATACTGAAGTAGATATTCAAAAAACACAGTTTAATGAAAATGCTGTTGTAAAAGCAATTTTCGAATATAAAGAAAATCCATCTCCTGTAGTTCCAACTAATCCTGATGATGATAACAAAGACACTACTGAAGATGAGCCTATCGAAGTACCTGCTCCAAATACTGCTGTAGAAGATAATTGGAACTTAAATGATATATTCCTATCAATTATTATCGTAGTTTTAACATGTGGAAGTTGTCTAGGTTGCTTAAAATGCGCAATTAAAAGATAAACAAATATTAAGGAATGATAACTGAATTGTCATTCCTTTTTTGAACTAAAAATAAAAAAGAGTTTTTTAAAAAAAAGCTAACTCTTTTAATATAAATATTTTAATCTTTTAATGCTGTTATTGGTACTACTATAACACCGTCATTTCTTGTATAAATAGCATTTGAAAGTCCACATATAACACATAAACTTTTTGGTGGAATACCACCTTTTTCTTTTATGGAATTACTAACTTTAATTAAATTATTCGCAGCTTCATCTATTTGACCAGCACCTAGTTTTATTTCAAAAGCAGCATAGGTTCCATCTTCAAACTCTATTACGGCATCAAATTCTCCTCCCTCATAGTCTTGATAATGAAACAAATTCCAATTATTAGCTTCGGCATATATTCTTAAATCTCTTTCTACCATCGCTTCAAAGAAAAAGCCAAAAGTAAGTAAATCATTAACACATTTATCTACAGTCAAATTAAGTAGTGATGTTGCGATAGAAGGGTCAACAAAATGTCTTTTTTCCATTTGCTTTACTCGCATACTACTTCTAATATTAGAATTAAATGGTAATTGATTTTCTATTAAATATAACTTACTTAAATCTTCTAAATATTCTGCAATAGTTTTAACATCTATATCTAAATTATCTACACCTTGTATATCACTTTTTAATTTAGCAATTGATGAAGTTGTCGATTCATTTCTAGAAAGCGACCTAAGTAATAACATCATCTTATTTAAATCTCTTTTAGAATCACTAATTCTATTTATATCGGTATCTATAATTTCTTTAATATATTCTTTAGGCAGTTTAATAGCTTCATCAAACGGAACATTAATACTTCCTGGAAAGCCTCCTCGTAAAACTAACTTTATAATATCTTTCAAATTAATATCACGAGTCTTTTTGCTTATTACTTTGTTATTATAAATATCTTTTAAGGAAACATCGCCAGACGAATCTCCTGATTCGTATAAACTCATGGGGTACATTTTTAATTTCTTTATTCGACCAGCTCCAGAATGTTTAATTTTATCTTGCTTCTTTTTCGGTAAAACTGTAGAGCCTGTTAAAATATATTTGCCTTTAACTCCATCTTCATCACATTTGTATCTAGTAGCGTCCCAAATTTCAGGAACTTCTTGCCATTCATCGATTAGTCTTGGAATGCTTCCTTCAAAAATTAATGATATATCTGTTTCAGCAAGTCTTCTATTTTGATAATTACCACTTGGATCCATAAGTAGGAATTCACTTTCCGCATGTTTTCTTCCTGCCCAAGTTTTACCTATCCATTTAGCTCCCACAATATTTATTGCGCCATATGCTTTTAGACTATTTTCTATTTGCTTATCTATTAATCTTGGCTTATACTTATCCATTTTTAATTCAGCTCCTTATTGCCATTATATAATATATATTAAATTTTGTCTATTATATTGGATAATTTTTTTAAATTTTATTGGAATACATTTTTAATTTCTATTAGATGATATTTTTAGCAAAATCATTTTTTCTTCTGAAAATAATTTGAAATTATGTTGAATATATAGTATAATTGACAAGTGCTTAAAGGAGGATAGAATTATGAGAAATCTTGATAATAAAGAAAATGAAATTTATGAAGAAGCAGTCATTTTAATAGATGATTATGATAAAGAAGTAAAAGAAAGTCTTTTTAATTTTCTATCTTCTAAATATACGAGCGATATACGTATAAGTAATTTAGAAATTACTACTAATTTTTTAAAAAAAAGAATTATTGAAGTAACTACTAAAGATAATAATTTTAATTTTTCTACTGATTATTTTGATTATGAAGAAACTTTAAAAGAGATGTTTTTATATAATATTAAACAAAAAAAGCTAGGACAAATCTTATTTAAAATAGGGGATAGATTTGATATGTCTAAAAATACTTTACCCGATAATTTTCAATTAGAAGATGCTTATAATTATCTAGGTTTATTAAAAGACTATGAAGAACTTACTAAACATAAAGTTTTAAGTAAAGAAATTATTAATAAATTATCAGAAATAGAAAAAGAAACTTTAAGTTTTGCTTCTAAATATGAAATAGATTTAAGTGATGAGTCTTTAGGAAATAAAAAGTTAGAAGAAATATTAACTAATGAAAATAAAACAGTATCTGAATATGATTATCTAGATACTTTAGCTAAATATTTAAAAGACTTATCTAAGAAAAATAATCCTAAAAAGAAATATACTATGTTTATAAAACAACCAATAACTAAAAAAGTTACTATAGCTTATACTGAATTTTTATATTCTCGTCTTTTAAATAGCTTTTTCTTAAATAAAAAAGGTCCTAATGAATTAAAACTATCTATAAAAGAAAAACAAGAAAAAAATAATAACTTGAAGGTAATAGAAGAAGGCATTTTTAATTATGAAGCAACTGAAGAAGAAAAAGATTATTATCTTAAAAATGTTGTCGATATTGAAATAAATGAAGAAGATTTACAAGATAAATATGTTCTTTCTGATATAAAAAGAAAAATTACTTGTCTTAATTTTTTAAGTCAAAAAGAAGATAATAAGCAAAGATTAGCAACTATTGATTTTTCTATTTCTTTCTTAAAAGATTGGTTAATTGCTCTAAATTTTATAAATGAAAAAGAATATTATAAAGCTTATTTATTTTTAGATATGAAAATAGATAGTATTTCACAAATATTAACTAACTTAAAAGAAAAAACTATTTTTAGTACCGAAGATAAAGCCTTATTAGAAGTAATATTTAATTATCAAAAATATTTTGAAGTTTTTTCTAAAAAACTAAATAATAAACATTATGTAGATAAAGCTTTACAAGTAATAAATAATTTAAACGATTATAAATATTTTTTAGATATTGTAGATAATTTAAAAGAACCTAGTTATATCTCTACAATTTATGATTATGAAAACTTAATTAAATATTACTTTGAAGCATTTAATTTATTAAAAAACAATAAACTTTCAAAAGATCAAAAAACTTTACTAGAAAACAAAATTGAAGATATTACTAAAATTTTTCCTAAAGAATTTACTGTCAAACTACAAGAAGATAGAGTAGAAATACCTAAGAAATATTTTAAAAATTAAAAATTATGATAAACTTAAAGTGGTGGTGTGTCAGTTCGGCGTATGATATATAATTGGTGGGAAGCCAATATGGTAATCCCTAGCAAGGAGCCATTAGCTAGCCTTGGAGCCGAAGCCGTGAGGTAAGGTTTAAGCGTAGGTAAGCAAGAGTTCGAGCCGTAATGCGTAAGCGTGAAGTTATTGAGCCTCGTAAAATAAGATATAAGTAGATGTTGATAGGGTCACCAACCTAGCAAACAATATCGGTGACATCGATAAGCGAGATGTTATGAGAAATCTACCGGGGTCTTTAGGACATGGCGAGTTCTACATAGTTATATCATGCGTACCTGAGAGGACTTATATATTCTCAAGTCTAAAAGGTTTCATACACCAATAGTAAGAGTAATGAATGCACAAGGACTTGGATAACCCAAGGCATTCAAAAGGTATATAAGTAGTCGGACTAGTTCATAGTAGCGAAGAAGGAAGTAATGACTCTGGAGCAAAGGGACTAGCAAATAATCGTTTCTTTAGGGAAACACTTTACGCCCAAAGAGGAGGAAAATAAGTGGAAAATGAACGAAAAGATATAAAATATTTTGCTCAAAAGAACATCAAGCTAGAAAACTTAATTCATTTAGTAAACAAAGAAAATTTGTTGGAAAAACATAAAGAACAGCAAAAGAATAAGGCTAGTGGAGTAGATAAGGTAACTAAAGAGAAATATTCAGAAAAACTAGAAGAAAACATAGATGACCTAATGGAAAGAATGAAGAAGTTTAGTTATAAACCAAAGTCAGTAAGAAGAACATACATACCGAAGGCAAATGGCAAATTAAGACCACTAGGAATACCAGCATATGAGGATAGATTGGTACAAGGGGTAATGGCTGACATATTAAATGAAATATATGAATGCAAGTTCTTAGATGTATCAAACGTTTGATTTTCTAGGTTTTATGCACTACAATGGAATGACAAGAACAGGAAAATATACTATAGGACATAAGATAAGCAAAAAGAAAAGAAAATTAAAACAACAAGCAATAACTAAATGGATTAAAGAACACAGAACAACAAAGTTCAAAGAAACAATTATGTTATTAAACAAGAAGTTAATAGGCTTATATGCTTACTATGGAATAAATGGAATGTTAAATGAATTATATAAGATATATTATCATACTATTTATGCACTTAGAAGTAGCATATTCAGAAGAAGTAAAAGGTGACTTAGTGTAGCGACCTTTAATAAAATACTTGAAAGAGTTCCAGTAGCTAAGCCTAAGATATACAAAAATATATGGAGTTAAATATCAAGATTATTTGAGGAGCCTATTGCCTTAGTAGGGCACGATGGGTTCTGTGAGGGGCAATGAGACAAACCTCTCACATATTGGAAAGAGAGGTGTAGTCGAGACTTGTCTACTCGACATAATAATGAACGAGACCATAGGAGCTAAAGGTGGCAAAAACGATAGAAGAAGAACTCTTACAATCAAAAAAGCTCAAAAGAAAAAATTACAAGAAGCTTATAAAGAAGAACAATTAAAACAATTAGAAAGAAAAGTTAAACGTATCCAAGCTGTTACTCTAATTAAAGTTTTGCCTATTGCTGTTACTGGTCAAGTTTTTAAAACCTTAGTTGATAATACCAAGAAAAAATCTATCGATAAAGAAGAAACTTTTTCAAAACTAAATATTGTAGAACATGATATAAATATTTCTAATGAAGAAAAGAAAAAACTAGAAGAAAAAACGCCTAGTTATATTTATTCTGATAAAATAGAAAAAGCTTTTTCAGAAAGAACAATAGAAGAAAAAGTAGATTTATCTTATAAAATTATAAATAAAAATGTTGAAGTAGGAGAAGTTAAACAAGAAGAAATTCCTCTTATTGAAGTAAATGAAGAAAAAGAAGAAAACGAAAAAGATTTACTAAAGGCTAAAAATAAAAAAATAGTTGAGTCTTATGAAGAACAATTAAAAGAAGCTAGAAAAGAATTAAGAAAAGCCTACTTTGAATATAAGATAACCGAATATGAAAATGATAATTATAATAAAGAAGAAAAGCAAGATGAGACAGATAAAAAAATGGAAAATGTTATTGATAATTTATCTGTTTTAATTTCTAAAGTAGAAGCTTTAAAAGATAATATAAAAGTAAAAAATAAAGAATTATTAGATGATAATTATCTTAACTATGTAATAGAAGGTTATATTGAAGAATTTAAAAATAACCGTGATGTCTTAGAAATAAAAGATTCTGATATTTACAAAATAATTTCTGAAAAAATCCAAAAAATAAATGAAGAAAAAGAAGAAGTTAATGTTAAAACAGAAATAAAAAAAGAAGCTTTAGATATAAAAGAAATAGATATTACTTCCTTAAAAGAAAAATATTATGACTATGAAAAATTTAATAAAAAATTATTAGAGTTTCAAAATGAACAAGATAAATTATTAGAAGAAATAAAAGAAAAAGTAAAAAATGCTGTAAGTATTGAAGAAAAAGTAAAAGTAGAAGTAGGGGCTATGGACAAACAAAGTAGGCGATTATTTAGATTAGTATCTTTACAAATGTTCTTACCAGGTGCTAGGTCTGCTAAAGCTTTAGGTGCTGCAGCGGCAACTTATTTATATTTTTTAAATAATGTTATAAAACCTAAGACAGTTACTAAAAAATATAAAGTTATTAATGTAAAAGATTATAGTCGTGATATTGAAAGTAGTATGTTAGCTATTGATGATGTAGTAAAGTTTTTAGGAAGAACTAAGTTAGAAGTAAATAGAACTATAAAGTTTATTAAAAAAGAGTATGGAGAGTATTTAGATGAATCTAGTGAATGTCTAAGTTTACTTAAAAACTTAGAAAAACTAAATCAAAATTTAGATGAAAAAGAATATGAAATTGCTTCTATACAAAAAGAACAAAAACACTTATTAGAAAAAAATAATGCTAAAGTTTTGAAATATAGAAATTAGTTTATGTCAATTTATGTCTAGAAAACGACATTTACGCATATTTTAAAGGTATTTGTGATATAATTTTTAAGAGAAATGGAGTGAAAGGGATGCTATTACTAACAAAAGCCATAGTCGCAATAATGCTTGGTTTTTTATCATCAGCTTTATTGGGATTGTTTTTAGTTCCATTGTTTAAAAAATTACGTATAGGACAAAGAATAAGTATTTTTGTTGGAGAAGCTCATCGAAAAAAAGAAGGTACTCCAACAATGGGTGGTTTAATATTTATAGTTCCAACAGTACTGGCAACACTTTATTTAATTTTATCTAATAGAATAACTTATACTTCGAATTTAGGTATAGTCTTATTAGTTTTTATAGGTTATGCTTGTATTGGCTTTTTGGATGATTTCTTATCAATTAGAAAGGGCAGTAATGAAGGATTAACTACTTATCAAAAGTTATTTATGCAAGTTTTGATTGCCATTGGCTTTTTCTATATTTATATGCGTAGTGGTGGTCAAACAGCTTGGGTAGTTGGAACTTTAGGTATAGATGTTGAACTGGGATGGCTCTATGGATTATGTATTTTGTTTGTTTTAGTAGGAGCTAGTAATGCAGTTAATCTAACTGATGGGCTCGATGGCCTAGCTGGTGGTCTATCGGCAATTGCTTTTATTGCCTTTAGTTTGATTTCCCTTACAGTTGGTTTTGAAGATATAGGTATTTTCAGTTTAATTTTAGTAGGTAGCCTGCTTGGCTTTTTAATATATAATACGCATCCAGCTAAGATAATTATGGGGGATACTGGTTCTCTTTCACTAGGTGCTGCTATGGGAGCTATAGCAATACTAACGCATAGAGAATTAACTCTCTTAGTAGTTGCTTCTATTTTTGTAATTGAAACTTTAAGTGTTATTATTCAAGTATTTTGGGTAAAAGTATTTAAGAAAAAGTTATTTTTAATGACTCCAATTCATCATCATTTTGAAAAGCTTGGTTGGCAAGAAACAGACATTGTAAAGTTATTTTGGGTAGGGGGTCTTATCCTAGCAATGGCTGGTATAATATTTGGAGTTTGGTTATAAAAAGGTTATAAAACATAAAACATAAAATGTGTAAAGCTATGCACATTTTTTAATTTGCTCTACGATGGTAATTCGGCTGAGGATGGTTCTTGTCGTTTAGCGTTTATGCCACAAAATGTATGTGATAACTATATAAGCTTTAAAATATTAGTCAATTATTTTTACTAAAATTGTACTCATAGCATTTTTCCTCTAGTAATTTAAAATTACAACATCTTTTTGCAATATTAGAATTCAAAGTATTATTTACATATTTATCGTATAATTTTCTAGATTTTCCAAATAGCTTTTCACTATTACGGTTTAGCCAAAATAATTGTTCTTTTAAAAGCTTCATATATTTTTCTTCACTTTTAGATATACAATTTTTTTCTAAATCAATTTTAATTATATTTTTTTCTGTTACTGGCAACATATTGTTAAAATTAATAGCTCCTAATTTGCCATTATCTAATCTTAAAAAATCTATTTTTGATTTTATTTTCAAATGTTTTGGTTTTGGACTAGACAGTGGAGCAAAATACATATACTTATCAATTTTAAATAAAACACCTACAAAAGGTCTTAATTCTTTTTTTCCATAATTATAAGGAACTTTTTTGTCAAATTGTCTTAGATAATTACAATAATCTGTATCTAATTTTACTAAATATATATTTTCTTTCATAACATCACCTGTGTTATATTATATACTAAATTCAAAAATAAAACTAGAGTGTGCTCTCTAGTTCTTTTTTAAGTTCCTCTTTATTTAGGCGGGAATCGCCACTTTTTTAAGTTCCTCTTTATTTAGGCGGGAATCGCCACTTTGTTAAGTTCCTCTTAATAGTTGGAATCACTAGCTTTTTTAAACCATTATTGTTTAATGGTAATATTATTATATGCAATTTTTGCACAACTTAATTACTTAAGTAGCTATAATATACTATTTTTTTTGAGAAAAGTCAAGCAAACTCAAATCAATGTTATACCTAAGATAAGGCATTAAAAGTGAAATTTGTTCTTTATTAAAATTTTGTAAAATATAATTTATTAGGTGATTATACGTGAAGAATCTAAAAAAGATGGATAAGATACTTTTCTTTACAGTACTTGTTTTAGCAATCTTTGGTATTATAATGATTTATTCTGCTTCTAGTATTTGGGCAGAATATAAATTTAATGATTCTTTTCATTATCTAAAATATCAATCAATCTTTTTCTTAATTGGAACTTTTTTAATGATAATAATTTCTAAAATAGATTATCAAAATTATTATAAGTATGCCTTAAAAATTCTTTTAGTTTGTTTTATTTTATTAGTTTTAGTATTAATTCCTGGTATTGGTAGTATTAGAAATGGAAGTCGTAGTTGGTTTGGTATTGGTCCTTTAGGTATTCAACCTAGTGAGGCTGCTAAAGTAGGATTAATTATTTTTACAAGTAAGTATTTAACGGACAGTAGTAAATTTTTAAAAAGTTATAAAAAAGGTATTTTTCCCATTTTGGGTATAACATTGCTTTTTTTCGGTTTAATTATGTTGCAACCTGATTTAGGTACAGGAGTTATTTTAGTAATGTCTATTATTTCTCTTTTATTTATTGCGGGAGTTAGTATGAAGTTTTTCTTTGCTGGTGGCATTATTGGTTTAATTGGTATAGTTATATTAATTATTATTGCTCCTTATCGAATGGATAGAATTACTTCCTTTTTAAATCCTTGGAGTGATGAGCTAGGTACAGGTTTTCAAATAATTCAAAGTCTATATGCAATAGGACCAGGAGGTCTTTTAGGTACAGGTTTCTTAAAATCAATTCAAAAGCACTTTTATTTACCAGAGCCTCAAACAGATTTTATTTTTTCAATTATTGCTGAAGAATTTGGAGTAGCTGGAGCTTTTATAGTAGTAGGGCTTTTTGGAATAATACTTTATCGAGGTATAAAAATTGCTTTAAATTGTAAAGATAGTTTTGGTAAATATTTAGCTTTTGGTATGATGTTTCAAATGATTTTTCAAGCTACAATGAATCTAATGGTAGTTATAGGTTTAATTCCTGTTACCGGAGTTACTTTACCTTTCCTTAGTTATGGAGGTTCTTCATTACTTGTGAGTATGGCTAGTATTGGAATTATTTTGAATATTTCTAGAAGTAATTAAAACAGAGTTGATATAAACAAAGTAAGGGGGAATATCATATGAACACAAATATATTAGTTAAAGAAAGATTGAAAACATGATTTATGAAGTAAGAGGAAAACAAGTAATGTTGGATTCTGATTTAGCAAAACTTTATGAGTGTGTAAATGGTACTAAAACGATTAATCAGTCAGTAAAAAGAAATATTGATAGATTTCCTGAAGATTTTTATTTTCAATTAACTAACGAAGAATTTTTAAACTTGAAGTCCCAAATTGGGACTTCAAGTTTAAATGGATATGGTGTGGTTAGGAAAAATTCATATAAAATTGTAAAGAATAGTTTAATAAAATATGTACTTACAATTATAGAATAATTATTCAGTTATTTTGTAAATGCTACCTATTAAAAAAATTATATTCGTAATGTTTATTTAGCAACATTATATCAAGTTGAAATAAAAAGATAATGAAGCTGTAAGAAATAATCTTCAAAAATTTCCTGAAAGATTTAGCTTTAAATCAACAATGAAGAAAGTGAATCTTTTTTGGTCGATATTTTCGACCAAAAAAATAAATATATTGAAAACTTGTAATGGCAAATATAAAAATCCTGGAGCATTTACAAAAAAGCAAGGTGTAGCAATGCTTTCAACTATTTTAAATCTGATGTTGCAGTACAAGTTAGTATTGTTAGTATAGATACTTTTGTAATGATGAGAAAATATATTTCTAATAAATTGATTCAACAAAAATAAATTAATAATGAAACAGTAAGAAGTTTCTAAATTAAATAAAAAATGAGTATTTAGATATTCTAAGGTCGCATTTTGCGACCTTAGAATAAGATAAGATTAATATTCAAATTTACTCAAGTATTTACAAAAGTAAGACATGGCGATGCATGTCACTATTTTAAAATGATATTGTAAGCAAAGATAAAAAAAGATAAAAATGATTTTTAAGATATTTAAAAAAGAAAAAATATGTGATATGATTAGTTAAGAAAAGAGAGTGGTACATTTATGAATAAAAAGAAAATAATTTTAATTGTTTTAGTAATTGTATTAATAGTAGGTGCCTTAATTACTGGTTTTATTGTCTTCAATACTAAAAACAATAATAAATTGACAGAAAAAGAATATAATTTATATTTAAAAATCAACCCATTGATTAAGGTTAAATTTAAAGAAGAATATTCTTCATGTAGTACAAAAAATAATAAGAGAAAGTGCCAAAATTTAAAGAATGAAGTATATGAGATTACTGCTTTAAACGATGATGGTGAAAAAATTATTGAAAATATAGATATAAAAGGCAAAAGTCTTATAGATGTCATAACAATATTATTAAAAAAAGCTCGAGAAAATGGTTTTATTTTTGAACAATATACAGTAATATCAGATTATGAATATTTTGATGAAATTAAATCCTCTATTAACGATGAAGCAACTGCAAATATTATCTTTAAAGAAAATTTAAAAGATAAATATATAATTGATGAATATGATAAATATACAGTAACTTTTAATACTGATGGAGCAAATAGTATAGAACCTGTAAGTGTAGAAAAAAATGGAACAATTAGTAAACCAAGTGATCCAACGAAAAGTGGTTATAAATTTATAGGTTGGTATTTGAATGATGAAATATTTGATTTTTCAACAAAAATAGAAGAAAATATTACCTTAGTGGCTAAATGGGAAAAAGAAAAAAGTAACGAAAGTACAAACACAGATACCAATAACAATACAAATACTAATAATACCAATTCTAATACAAATAATAATTCTAATGCTAATGCAGAAAATCCTACTCCTACGCCAACTCCTACTTGCCAAGCAAAAAAATTTAGCAATAAATATTCATATGTTTATGGTGATCATGATACTTGTATGAAACAAGGAAATATAGCTTTTTTTGATATAACAGACAATGTAAATCCTAGCGTTTTTGCATATGATTGTGAGGAAATAGTTGATGATTGTGGAGATAAATATTGGGGTGTTTATTTTTGGATATATGAGGGTACAGAAAAAAA
>CANQIL010000026.1 GCA_947624045.1 uncultured Bacilli bacterium | reverse complement strand
TAAGTACGGTTCGGGGGCGAGTGTTGGAAAACCTAACTTAGCAATAGGTCAAGGCGTCTGACACTTAGCCTACTAAACTCAGTTTCATTTGTAGATGGATTAAAATACTACAGTAATAGATATAATACTGCAAGATTTAGACATATATCAGATGAGATTTGTAAAGAACATGGTTTGAGCATATTACCAGAAAAAAAATGTAAGAAAAGTAAGATAAATTTTGAAAATTATTATAAAAAAACTTTATATAATGATAGCTATTCTAAAAATACAAAAAGAGATATTGACCTTGCTATAAAACAAGCATACTCTTATGATGATTTTATATATCTTATGAAAAAATTAGATTATGAAGTAATGGTTAGAGCAGGAAAATTAAGTGTACGAAAAAATAATTATAATAGAAATATTAGATTAGAAAGAAGATATGGAGACGATTACACAATAGATAATATTAAAAGAAGAATAATAGAAGAACAAGCTGTAAGAATTCCATTTATTGAAAATGTATATTCAAGAAAAGTAAATTATCCTTTTGCTAAAAGACATAAAAAAGCTAAAGCAAAAGGATTTATTGCATTATATTATCATTATTGTTATTTGTTAAAGGTATTTCCAAATAAAGTACCACAACAAAGATTACCTACAAGTATTAGAGCAGATGTATCAAGAATGGAAGAACTTTCTAGTCAAGCAAAGTTGTTGGCTACAAATAATATAAGAACATTAGATGATTTGTTAAGTTTTAAAGATGATATAACTTTTAAAATAAATGAATTATCAAATCAAAGGGAAAGGTTATGGTCTATTAGAAAATTGTCAAAGAATGAAGAGGAAATGCAAAAATATTCAAAACAAATTTCTACTTTGACAACTAATATAGATAAATTACGAAAGGAGGTAGAACTATGTGAAGATATAAAGAGTAGAGTACAAAAGATAGAAGATAATTTAAATGAATTAGATAAACAAGAAGAATTAGAAAAAGAAACAAAAGGAAAAAATTATAAAGATAAAAATAGAAAGGAGTAGTTTTTTATGAGTGTAAACGGAGATGCATCAGAACAAATTGTAAGATTAAGTTTAGAAGGATTTGAAGTCCTTGCAAGACTAACAGGTAGTGGAGCTAAAAATATAGTAGCAATGCTATATACAATAATGAAAGACAAAAAACAAACAAAAGGAAAAACTAGATTAAATACAATGCTAAAAGCAGGAAAGTCATTAAAAATATTTTCTATAATGAACGAAGATTTGGAAAGATTTAAATATGAAGCTAAAAAATATGGTATTTTATACTGTGCATTAGTAGATAGAAAAAATAAAAATATTGATGGAATGACAGACATTATGGTAAAAGAAGAAGATGCCTCAAGGATAAACAGAATTGTTGAAAGATTTAAATTAACAACGATAGATACAGCAAAAATTGACACTGAGGTTACAAAATCTATTGAAAATAGAAAAGCAAAAAGAAGAGAACTAGGAATTCAAGAAAAGTCAAAAGAAGAACAACTAGAAGAAGTTTTAGCAACTAAACCAATTCAAAAGGAAGAAACAAAAGTAGAAAATTTCAATTTGGCGAAGACAGAAAAAAGCCCTCAGTCAGAGCCTTCCTCAACAACTTCAAAGATGCAAGAAGGGGTATCTAAAGCTGAAAAAAAGCCTTCTGTTAGAAAAGAACTTGCAAAATTAAAAGTTGAAGCTAAAAAATTAGACGAAAAGAAAGCAAAAGAGAAAAGTGAGGTAAAAAATATTATAGTTAAATCTAATAGATAAGGGGGAATTGAAATTGGAAGAAACAAGAACTATAGTATTAGATATATATGATTATAAACTGATAATAAATGCTCTAAATGAATTTAGAAATAAAAAAATCGCAGAAAATGTTGATACTGAAATTATTGATGAATTGATAAAAAAAATATTAAATGCCCCAATAAATAGAAGAAAAATCAGAGGTAGTCTTGCCTTTGAACGATGAAAAGAAAATTACTAGAATTTTATATGTTCTTGGAATAATACCTGTAATTTGGTTAGCTTTACTTATTGCTCCATATATGAGCAATGGATTGATAGAAATAATAAAAAATGCAGGTAATGCCTTAAATAATCCATTTAAAATAACGATTATGGAGAATAGTTTAAAAACTGTTCTAATCTTTTTAATTATTTATGTATTATCAATATTAGTATATGAAGCGACAAGAAAAAATTATAGGCGAAGAGAAGAAAATGGTTCAGCCAAATGGGGCGAGGCTAGTGATTTAAACAAGAAATATAAACAACCTAATAATTATAATAAAATATTAACTAAAAATGTTTCATTAGGATTAAATGGAAAAAAACATAGAAGAAATGTTAATGTATTAGTTGTTGGTGGTAGTGGTGCTGGTAAGACTTATAGTTATTGTAAACCAAATGTAATGCAATGTAATACTTCATATGTAGTTTTAGATCCAAAAGGAGAAATTGTAAGAGATACTGGTTACCTATTAGAGCAAAATGGCTATGAAGTCAGAGTTTTAGATTTAATAAATATGGAAAAATCACATTGCTATAATCCTTTTGTTTATCTAAAAACTGATAACGATGTTCAAAAGTTAGTAACCAACCTTTTTAAATCTACAACTCCAAAAGGAAGTAGCACCAATGATCCTTTTTGGGATACAGCAGCAAGTATGCTTTTATTAGCTTTAATATTTTATCTAAAATATGAAGCACCTGAGGAAGAACAAAACTTCGTAATGGTTATGGAATTGCTAAGAGCTGGAGATGTTAAAGAAGATGATGATGACTATGTTAGCCCACTTGATATGTTATTTAATAGATTAGAAACTACTAATCCAGAGCATATCTCATTAAAATATTATAGAGCATATCATTCTGGTTCAGCCAAAACACTAAAATCTATACAAGTAACTTTAGCAGCAAGACTTGAAAAATTTAATTTGGAGAGTGTAGCTCAACTTACACAAACAGATGAATTAGACTTACCTAGTCTTGGAGAAAAGAAAATTGCACTATTTGCTATAATACCTGATAATGATACATCTTTTAATTTTTTAGTAAGTTTATTATATACGCAATTATTTCAGCAATTATTTTATTTAGCAGATTATAAATATTCTGGAAGTTTACCAGTTCATGTTCATTTTGTTATGGATGAATTTGCTAATGTTAGTTTGCCAGATGACTTTGACAAAATTTTGTCTGTAATGAGATCAAGAGAAGTTTCTGTAAGTATTATTCTTCAAAACCTTGCTCAATTAAAAGCATTATTTGAAAAACAATGGGAGTCAATAGTAGGAAACTGTGATGAATTTTTATACTTAGGTGGAAACGAACAATCAACTCATAAATATGTGTCAGAGCTTTTAGGAAAAGAAACAATAGATACTAATACTTATGGTAGAACTTATGGAAGTCATGGTAGTTATTCAACTAATGACCAAATTGCAGGGAGAGAATTATTAACACCAGATGAAGTTAGAATGCTAGATAATAGATATGCATTGCTTTTTGTAAGAGGAGAAAGACCAGTAAAAGATTTGAAATTTGACCTAAAAGAACATTTTAATAGTTTAAATACACCAATAGGAAATAATAGTATTAAGCCATATATACATGGAGATACTTTTAATGCAATAGGGACAATATCATTTAATTTTGATGATAATATAAATTATAATGAAATAATTGAATTAAAAGAAAAAGAAAGTGATTTCGAGTTATTATCTGAAGAAGAGATTGATAGCTTATTTAAAGAAAAAAATGATAAAAATAGCAATTAAGACCTAAAGTTTATAAAAAAATAAATTTTAGGTCTTTTTTTATGCCCATAATGGGCAAAGAAAGGAGAAATTTATTATGAAATTAGAAAAAAATATAAAAAGTAGAAAAAAATTTTTAATAAAAAATTTATTTATAGTTGTTTTTGTTGTTGCGATATTAATTGCTCAAGCTACAAATGTTTTTGCTGCTGATGATCCAATAGCTGTTGTAAATAATTTGTCAAATTTTATATTTGGTTTAATTAGAGCTGTTGGAATGATTATTTTAGGATTTGGAGTAGTACAAGTAGGCATGAGCTTAAAATCGCATGATCCAACACAGAGAGCAAATGGAATTATGACACTTGCTGGAGGAATAGTTATAACTTTTGCCAAAGAAATACTTAACCTAATAACAGGTGGGTAATAAAAGAATATTAGGCAGGTAATTAAAAAAATTATCTGCCTACAATTATTTAAAAGAATTGAGGTGAAAAGTTTGAATTGGATAGTTAGTAATTTACAAAATGCTTTAGATACATGGAATGGAAAGTTATCAGAGATTTACACAATAGTTACACAAAGTCCTGCTGATTTTAAAGGTGGAACAATATGGGAGATTATTACTAATATAAATGGAGCTTTACAAGCAATAGGTTTTGCATTACTTGTGTTATTTTTTGTTATGGGTGTTGTAAAAACAATGGGTAATTTTTCTGAAATTAAAAGACCAGAACAAGCATTAAAATTATTTTTAAGATTTGCAATAGCAAAAGGTATTGTAACTTATGGTATGAAAATAATGTTAGCGATATTTACTATTATACAGGGTGTAGTAACAACTATTATGGAAAAAAGCTCATTTCAAGTAACAGGAGTTTCACTGCCACAAACTGTAATAGATGCAATAAACAGCTGTGGATTTTTTGAAAGTATACCTCTATGGGCAGTAACATTACTGGGTGGCTTATTTATTCTAATACTATCATTTATTTTAATTTTAACTGTGTATGGTAGATTTTTTAAATTATATATGTACACTGCAATATCTCCAATTCCACTTTCGAGTTTTGCTGGAGAACCAACACAAAATGTTGGAAAAAGTTTTTTGAAAAGCTATATTGCAGTTTGTTTAGAGGGTGCAATTATAGTTTTAGCTTGTATTATTTTTTCAAGTTTTGCAGCTAGCCCCCCAGTAGTAGATACTGGAACTGCAACGGTTACAATGGTTTGGAAATATATTGGAGAACTTATATTTAATATGTTAGTTTTAGTAGGAACTATAAGACTTTCGGACAGAATTGTTAGAGAAATGATGGGGTTATAGAAGACTTATATTTTGTGTAAAACTACTAACCATAAGAAAAGTTAGAATAAAAATAATAACAAAGCAATAGAAAGGTAGGAACATATATGAAAATATTGAGTGAAGAAGATTTAAAAATTATTGAAAATAATGAAAATTATATAAAATTTGAAAATAAAAAAGCACTATTTTTCACAAAAATTGAATGTAGTATAAGACATAATGATGAAGTAGTTGATGTTTTAGGTGTGTTAAAGGGAAAAAATGAAGAAGATGATTTTTATATTGTTCGTTTTAATGATGATACAATCGGAGATAATATAATGAATATAGAACTAAATTTTGATTATACAGTAGATAAAACATATATGGAAACCAGGAAGATATTAAGTAAAATAATGAAAAAATATGAATTGAGTGATAAAGAAGCTGAAGAGTTGTATAATGCCTCAATTAATTACGATTATGAAGCAAATGAGGGGACAATTTTTACAACAGTTGATTCAATAAAAAGTTTATTTACTGAAGAAGAAAGTGTAGAAAGAATAAATCCGTCTATAAATCAATTAAAAGCTATGGCAGAATATATTAAAGAAACTAAAGATTATTACATGCTTTATTGTTACGAAAAATATACAAAAAAAATTATAAGCTTAATATTAAATGAAGATGAAAATGCAATCTCTAGGTTAGAATTTTTAAATGAAATTAAAGATATGATAAATCACAATATAATATGTTATTCAAAAAATTCTTTATTTTCAGAAGCTAAACCAGGATTTGAAAAAGAATTCGTAAGAGAAAATAGAAAATTAATTTTAGTTGAACAAATGATAAAGGAAGAAAAACAAAAAGATAGAGATAAAAAACATAAAGAAAGAGAGGTGCGATAAATGGAAGAAAAAAACTATAAAGAAGTATTAAGTGGCAATTATATGGCTCAAAATATGGAAGCCTTAAAACTAATAATTGAACATGGAAGATTAAATTTTTTAAATGAAAATTTCTGTAACGAAATGAAGAAAAAAATAAAAAAAGGATATTATACAAAGGAATATTATACAGATATTATAGATATAGCAAAGAGTATGGCAGAAATGCCTTTATATGATATATATGAACTTTTGGAAGATAAGATTTTTGTGTTAAAAATGACTGAGTCAAAAGTAAATAAAAGTCAGCAAATAGAAAAAAACAAAAATAGGAATAGGGAGGTAAGGTAGTTGGAAGTAAAAATAAATAAAGATATAAGAGAATTTAGTGAAAGTGTATTCTTTGGATTGTCATTACGACAGTTCATTTTTTCTGTATTAGCATGTGCTGTAGCTGTTATTTTATATTTTTCGCTTAAAACATTTTTTGAAATAGAAACATTAAGTTGGATTTGTATTTTAGGTGCTGCTCCATTTGCTGTATTAGGCTTCGTTAAATATAATGGAATGACAGCTGAAGAATTTTTTATAGCATTTATAAAATCTGAAATATTAATGCCAAGACATTTAACATTTAATGCTCAAAATATTTATGCTAAAGACTTTAAAGAAATAATCAACAAAAAATTAAAACAAGGAATACTTAAGCCACAGAAAAAGTTTAAAGAAAGGAAAAATAAAAAAGTTAAGAAATTAAAAAGAAATGTAAGGGAGGTAGAAGAAAATGCTGAAAACACTTAAAAGAATTTTTAAATTAGATAAAGAAAAAATAAAAATTCCAAGATTCGTACAAGATATTATTCCTGTTAAAGCTATATACGAAGATGGAATTTTTTTAGTTGGAAAAAATAAATATTCAAAATCGTACAAATTTTTAGACATAAATTATGCAGTCGCCAGTAGAGAAGATAAAGAGGCTATGTTTTTAGAATATTCAGAATTACTTAATTCTTTAGATACTGGATCAACTGCCAAAATAACTATAAATAACAGAAGAATAAATAAACTAGATTTTGAAAAAACAATACTATTAAAATATACAGGAGATGAATTAGATAAGTTTAGAAAAGAGTATAATTCAATGCTTGAATCCCAATGCAAAACATCAAATGAAATAATACAAGAAAAAATACTTACAATTTCAGTATATAAAAAGTCAATAGAAGAAGCAAGAAGTTATTTTTCTAGGATAGAAGCTGATTTAAGTAATCATTTCGGAGCATTAGGCTCAAAATGTATAGAATTAAATGCAAAAGAAAGATTAAGAATAGCACATGACTTTTATAGAACTGGAGAAGAAACTTCTTTTACATTTGATATTCATGAATATATGAAGTTAGGTCATGACTTTAAAGATATGATATGTCCTGATTCTGCTAAATTTAGAAGTGATTATTTTAAAATAGGAAATAGATATGGTAGAGTTCTATTTTTGAAAACTTATGCTAGTTATATAAAAGACTCAATGGTAACAGAGCTTACAGAACTTAATAAAAATATGATGTTATCTATTGATATTATTCCAATACCTATGGATGAGGCAGTAAAAGAGGCTGAAAACAGAAGATTAGGAATTGAAACAAATATAACAAATTGGCAAAGAAAACAAAATGCAAACAATAATTTTTCTGCTATAATTCCTTATGATATGGAACAACAAAGAAATGAAAGTAAAGAATTTTTAGATGATTTGATAACAAGGGATCAAAGAATGTTTCTATCTGTTCTTACTATGGTAATTACAGAAGAAACAATGGATAAATTAAAAGTTTTAACAGATGCAATAGAACAGATAGCGAGTAAAAATATGTGTCAAATGGGAATATTAAGATATCAACAATTAGACGGGTTAGAAACAGTTCTACCATTTGGAGTAAGAAAAATAAATGCTTTAAGAACTTTAACGACAGAAAGTCTAGCAGTATTTATACCATTTAAAGTGCAAGAAATTAGGCACGAGGATGGTATTTTTTATGGTCAAAATACAATTAGTAAAAATATAATTATGGTAGATAGAAAGCAATTATTAAATGGTAATAGTTTTATTCTTGGAGTTTCAGGAAGTGGTAAATCATTTTCAGCGAAACAAGAAATTGCATCTATAAAATTAAAAGAGCCTAATGCTGACATAATAATTATTGATCCAGAAAGAGAATATTTCCCTTTAGTAAATGAACTCGGAGGAGAAGTGATTAAAATATCTGCCACAAGTAATAATCATATCAATGCTATGGATATGAATTCTAAATATGGAGATGGAGCAAATCCAGTAATTCTGAAATCAGAGTTTATCTTATCTTTATGTGAGCAACTAATTGGAAGTGGAAATCTCGGACCGAAACAAAAGTCTATTATTGATAGATGTACTGCAAATGTATATAGAGTATTTCAACAAGGAAATTATCAAGGTATTCCTCCAACATTGCAAGATTTTAGAGAAGAGTTATTAAAACAAGAAGAACCTGAAGCAAAAGAAATAGCACTTGCAATTGAATTGTTTACCAATGGTTCATTAAATACTTTTGCATTAAATACAAATGTTGATACTTCAAACAAACTTATTTGTTATGATATTTTAGATTTAGGAAAGCAATTACTTCCAATTGGAATGCTTGTTGTACTTGATAGTATTTTAAATAGAATTACAGCCAATAGAACAAAAGGAAAAAATACATATATCTTTATTGATGAAATATATTTATTATTTCAATATGAATATTCAGCCAATTTTTTGTTTACACTTTGGAAAAGAGTAAGAAAATATGGAGCTTATGCAACAGGTATAACTCAAAATGTCGAAGACTTATTACAAAGCCATACTGCTAGAACAATGTTAGCAAACTCTGAATTCATTATAATGCTTAATCAAGCATATACAGATAGACTTGAATTAGGAAAATTACTTAACATATCTGATGAAGAAATGAGTTATATAACTAATGTTGGAGTTGGAGAAGGTCTTGAAAAAATTGGAAGTGCAATAGTACCTTTTGAAAATAAATTTCCTAAAAATACAGAGTTATATAAGTTGATGACAACTAAGCCTGGAGAGAGTACAAATGAGTAAGATTAGTAAAAAAATACTAATGCTACTAATAGTTATATTGGCTATTAGTAGCTATTTTTTTATAAAAAAATTGGTTGAAAATAATAAAGAAAATGCAATATTAAGTAATTTACAAGATATCGTTATTGAAAATGAAAATACATTGAACGAGAATAAAACTACAGATGATTTAAAAAAAGAAGAGAGTAATATTTCTTCTAAAAATAATTATAATTTAGAAAGTATTGTAGTATTAAATTCAGATGTTGTTGGCTGGATTAAAATAGATGGTACAAAAATAGACTATCCTATAATGCAAAATGGAGATTATTATTTGCATAAAGATATTTATAAAAATTATTCAAGTCATGGAACACCATATTTAGCTCAATATTGTAATTTAAAAGAGTCAGATAATTTAATTATATATGGACATCACATGAATGATAATACAATGTTTTCAAATTTAGTAAAATATAAAAATTACAATTTTTATCTTAATCATAAAAAAATAGAATTGTTTTTAATTGAAAATGGAGAAACAATTAAAAATACATACGAAGTGATGATTGCATTTAAAACAGTAGCTTATTCAGATTTAGGATTCAGATATTATACTTATACGAATTTTAATAATAAAGAAGAATTTGATAATTTTTATAAAAATTGCGTAAAGCTACAATTTTATAATACTGGAGTAAAAGGAACATATAAAGATAAATATATTACATTATCTACTTGTGAATATTCACAAAAAAACGGAAGAATGGTAGTTGTTGCAAAAAAATTATAATTGCTTGTGTAAAAATTTATTAAATTGAAAGAAAAACAATACTGTGTTATAATAAAGTTGCAAATGTAACAAAAGAATAACATGTGAAAACATATAATAGGAGGCAATATGTTAGATACAAAAAGTGGAATAATTGGATTGGCAGTAGGAGATGCTATGGGGGTACCTTTAGAGTTTCAAATGAGAGAAACTCTATTGCAAGATCCAGTAACTGAAATGTTAGGCTATAAAAGTCATGATGTTCCAAAAGGAAGTTGGTCAGATGACTCCTCAATGACTTTTGCAACAATAGATGCAATAATTAAAGATAAAGAGATAAATTGTAATACTATAGCAAATAATTTTTTAGAATGGATGAAAAACGCAAAATATACTCCTACTGAAAGAGTTTTTGATATTGGAAGAACTTGTTTAAGAGCAATAGCGAAGTTTGAAGCAAAACAAGAAATTGCTGAAAAATGTGGTGGTATTTCTGAAATGGATAATGGTAATGGCTCGTTAATGAGAATATTACCACTAGCTTATTATTGTTATGCAAAAAATAATAATGAACAAGAAGTATATGAATTGGTAAAAAAAGTTTCTTCTATAACTCATGGACATGAAATAAGTATAATGGGTTGCTTCATTTACGTTTTATATGGAATGCAATTAATAAATGAAAAAAATTTAGAACAGTCATATAAATATATAAAAAAAATAAGGTATAAAGATTATTTTTCAGTAGATACCATAAGCCGATATGAAAGAATAATAAAAAATAATATAAAAAAATATCAACTACAAGATATCAAATCATCAGGTTATGTTGTTGATACATTAGAAGCAACTTTTTGGGTATTATTAAATACAAATTCGTATAATCAATCAATAATTGGAGCTATAAATTTAGGAAATGATACAGATACTGTTGGAGCTTGTGTTGGTGGACTTGCAGGAATTTATTATGGATTAGATGCAATATGTAATTCATGGAAAAATGATTTATTAAAATATAATTATATAGAAGAGTTATGTAATAATTTTAATGATACACTAAATAATCTATAAACTTGGAGGAATAAAAAATGGAAAACATAAAAACATGTATAATGACAAGAAAAATAGATGCATTGGGAAGAGTAGTAATACCAATAGATATTAGGAACAAACTGGAATTAAAAGAAAATGATTTATTAAATATAGAGTTAAAAGAAAATTCTATTGTTTTAAATAAGTAAATAATCGAAGAAGTTGATTTATATTAACTTCTTTTTTTATTGGGAAGGAGTAATATATGTCAGACATAAAAACAAAACCTATAGGAAAAATAAAAAAGTTAGATAAAGAAATCGCAAATGTTCAAAAATTTAAAAATAATTTAATAACTACTAAAGAAAAGATTAGTGAAATTTCAGTAAATGATGAAAATAATTCAGGAGAACAATATGCAAGTAGTAAAATTCAAAATGATATAAACTATTTAACAAGAAAAGGGTTAGAAAAGGGAAATACAATAGGAAGAAAATCTTTAAAAGAAACACAAGAAAATTTTATAAATGGAAAACAAAAGATAGAAACATTTGAGTCTAAAATTAAAGAGAAAAGAACCAGAGATTTAAAAAATATAATTAAAAAAGGTGATAAAACAATAAAAAATGGAACAAAACAAGTTATAAAAACAGGTAAAAACACAACTTCACTTGCTAAAAAAAGTATAAAAACAACAGAACAAGTTGCAAAAAATACCGAAAAAATAGCAAAAGAAAGTATTAAGTTATCACAAAAAATAGCAAAAGTAACTCAAAAAGCAGTACAAGCAACTGTAAGAGGAGTAAAAGTTGCAGTAAAAGCAACTATTACAACTGTTAAGGCACTTATTGCTGCAACAAAAGCTTTAATATCTGCAATTGTAGCTGGAGGTTGGGTGGCAGTTGTTATAATATTAGTTATAGTTTTAATTGCAGGCTTTATAGCGGCAATTTTTAATAGTAACGGAGAAGCAGATTATAATAGTTCATATATTTCAAATAATGAAATTATTTTTGTTGCTAAAGCTCAAATAGGTAACGAAGGTGGAGAAAAGTTTTGGAAATGGTATGGATTTAAAGAGCATGTACATTGGTGTGCATGTTTTGTATCCTGGTGTGCGAACGAATGTGGATATATAGAGAAAGGCATTATTCCTAAGTTTTCAGTATGTAGTGATGGTATAAATTGGTTTAAAGATAAAAAACAATGGCATGATAGAGAAGAAAGCTATTATCCAATAATTGGAGATATAATCTTTTTTGACTGGTATGAGGAAAACGGTAGTCAAGATGGAAATTCAGATCATGTAGGAATTGTTACAAGAACTGATATATCTAACCGTACTATTTATACAATTGAAGGAAATACGAGTAACAAATGTGCTGAAAGAATGTACTCTTTTGATGATAAACAAGTAATGGGATATGGTAGTCCTAAATATGAATAGAAGAAAGTATCAAGTAATTTTTTTTATCTTTGATTGATACTATTTATTTTTTTTCGCTTTTATGATAAAATCCAGTAAGTTAATGAGAATATGAAAATATTTTTAAGAATAAGGAGAACAAAAATGGGATTGTTTAATGATAAAAAAGAAATAGAACTATTAAAAAATGCTGGAATTGAGATAGAAGAAGACAAAGAATACACAATAGAAGAAAAAAATAACATGAGTATTCAAGTATCAGATTATATACTTAGCCATAGTTCAAAAAATGGCGATATTGCAAAATTACAAAATGAATATAGTATTATTTTAAACAAATTAGTAAAATAAATTTATAGAGCAAGCGAATATGTGTCTTGATATAGGGGAGGTACTAATGGAAAATAAATTAAATTCAAATTTAGATTTCTTTGAACTGACTAATAACGGAAAAGTTATTGCATCAGAAGAAAAGATAAAATCAGAATTTATAAAAAAATATACTATTATAGCACTAATTCCATTTACTATTTACAAAATTATTATATATATTTTTAGTAATGAAGGTTATAAGAAAATAGCAGATTATCAATTCATATTAGCACATATAGTAAACAATAGTGAAGCAACAATAGAGCTAATGAGCAAAATATTTACCTGTAGTATAGCATTTATACTATCGAATTTTTTTGTTGTAATTATTAGTTCTATCTGGGTTTTTAAAAAACAAAAAATGAAAAAAGAATACATAAATAAGATAATGAAAATAGTAATTATTTTTCAAGTGATTTTTACAATACTATTTTCGTTTGAGTGTATTGTAAATTATATAAATAATAGTTGGATTTATGAAAATAAATTTGAATTGCTATCAGAAAATAAAGGTACTTCTAATATAAACTATAATATAAAGGAATATTCAAATAAATTGGAAAATATCAGAACAATGCATCTTATTGTGGAACTAATTGTTATTGTGGGTACTACTATTTCTTGTACATTTTTACAGAAAAAAATTTTAAAAATGAATTCTGTATAAAAATTTATAACTTATATTAAAAAAAGTATAACTTGCATATGTCATAATTTAGTGTTATAATATAGTTATACTAAAAAATGTTAACGAAAGAAAAATTTGGTATTATTATGAACAATATAATAATAGTAAAAGGAGGAAATTTATGAATAAGTTAAGTAAAATATTTTTAGTTGTAATAATACTTTTGGTTATTGCTTTAGGAGTAGTTACATATCTATATATTGACATGCGTAAAGTAGCAGAAAATAGTAAGAATGACCTACTGGACTTAAGTAATAAAATGTACGAAATAAGAAGTCAGCTTTATGAAAAAGGCTTATTAAACGAAATTGATATATAAAGAGAAAAAGCGAAGTGTGTATTAAGCACACTTTTTTTATGCACTTGTATAAAAAATATTAGATAATAATTGACGTATTTACTTATATTTTAGTTTGTGATATTATTATAAAAATAAAATATAAGGGGATAAGGCAAATGTTAAAATTAGAAAATGTATCAAAATTCTATTATAACAAAGGCGTTATTACATCTGGATTTACTAAAGTAAATTTAGAATTTAAAATTGGTGAGTTTGTAGTAATAACAGGTGAATCTGGCAGTGGCAAAAGTACACTTTTAAATGTAATATCAGGTTTAGATAGTTACGAAGAAGGCGAAATGTACATAAATGGTAAAGAAACAAGCCATTACACAGAAAAAGATTTTGAAGATTATAGAAGAAAATATATTGCAAATATTTTTCAAAGTTTTAATTTAGTTAATAGTTATACTGTTTATCAAAATGTAGAATTAGTATTATTGCTAAATGGATATAAAAAGCATGAAGTAAAGAAAAAAATATTGGAAATAATTGAACAAGTAGGTCTTACAAAATTTAAAAATACAAAAGTATCTAAATTATCTGGTGGGCAAAAGCAAAGAGTTGCAATAGCAAGAGCAATGGTAAAAGATACACCAATTATTGTAGCAGATGAACCTACAGGAAATTTAGATTCTAAATCGGCAAGTGAAGTTATAGAAATATTAAAAAAAGTTGCTAAAGATAAATTAGTTATAATTGTAACACACAATATTGAGCAGGTTGAGCGATATGCAACAAGAATTATTAAAATGAATGATGGCAGAATTATAGAAAACAACGAAATAAAGAAAATAGAAGAAAAAGAGATTAAAAGAAGCCATTATAACAATATAAGCATATTTAATAAGTATAGGTTAGGTTTTAGAAATACATTTAATATAGCTACAAAATTTTTATTGCTATTTATAGTGTTTCTTTTTATAAGTAGTGCTATGCTTGCAGAGTATGCTAGTTTTCAAATGTCAGAAGCTGAAATTGTTGACACTGGTTACAGTATAGCTTTTAGAGATTTATCAGAAAATAGAATTTTAATAAATAAAAATAATAGAAAATTTTTTACAACTGATGATTATAATAAAATAAAGCAAATACCAAATGTTGATTATATAGTTGAAGATGATATATTTTTAGATAGTGGAACAGCCTTATCAAGAAATGATTATAGCTTATATGGATATTTACAAGAAATAAGTAATTTTAAAGGGAATATAGATGTAGGAAGAATGCCAGAAAAAGAAAATGAAATTATTTTGCAAATAAGGAAGGATCATTATTTAATTAAAGAACAGTTAAATGAGGTATTAAATAAAACCTATTCTGTATTAAAAACAGTAGGAATAAACGCATATAGTAATGAAAAAATAAAAGATTTAATAATAGTTGGAATACAATATAGTTATGAAAATAACTATGATATTAAATTTTATGTAAGTAAAAGCGTATTAAATGATTTAAGAAATCAAATGAATAAAAACTATAGTAAAATGAAAGTGTTTTTTAATAACAAATATCAGCAATATGCAGTCGAACCTAATGACAAAGTAAAAAAAGGGGAAGCAATTGTAGATGATGATTTTAAATATGAATATAACTATTATAGAATAATAGGAAAGCCTTTAAATATATATGTAAGCAACACTTATTATAATGATGAGTTAGATTTAACTATATCAAATACATATACAAAATATAATTTTGAAAGAAGAACGGGGCTAGAAAATTATGATAGTAATAGATATACAATATATATAAATAAAGATGAATATAATTCGCTTTATAATAAGCCATCTTATCAATCCAGTGTTTTTGTAAAAAATGTAGATGAAATAGATGACACAGTTAATGAACTAGAAAAATTGGGATTATCAGCTAAAAAAGTAACAGATTTTAAAATAAATGAAGGACAAACATATCAAATAATCATAAAAATTATAAAAGTGGTTGTAACAATTATATTAATTGCGGTATTATTCTTTATTTCATATTTAATTATAAGAATTATACTAAAGTCAAGGAATATTTATTATACCACATTAAGAATGCTTGGTGCTACATATAAAACCGTAAGAAGAATATTAGATATAGAATTATTTATAAATTCTACACTTTCTTATGGAACATTACTACTATTTAGTTATTTAGTAAAAACAAATATAATTCATTTAGAATATATAGCAAAATTAAGTAACTTTTTAAGCCTAAGAGAGTATGTATTAATGTATATCATATTAGTTTTAATGTCAAGGTTAATTTCAAGAAAATTTGCAAGAAAGCTATTTAAAAATACTGCAATAAATACATACAAAGAGGAGGTGTAATAATATGATAAAGTTAGAAAAAGTAAATAAATATTTTAATAGAAGAAAATCAAATAAAATTCATATTATTAATAATACCTCGTTAACACTTGAAAATACTGGGCTAGTTGCTATATTAGGACAATCTGGAAGTGGAAAAACTACTCTTTTAAATGTAATAGGTGGACTAGATAAGGTAAATAGCGGAAAAATTTATATAAACGGAAAAAAAATCACTAGAAGAAGAACATACACAGTTGACAAAATAAGAAACTTGAACATTGGCTACATATTTCAAGACTATAAGCTTATAGAAAACATGACTGTATTTGATAATGTTGCTATCAGTTTAAAAATGATAGGACTTAAAAACAAGAAGGAAATAGAAAAAAGGGTAAATTATGTATTAGAAGCTGTAAATATGTATAGATACAGAAATAGACCTGCTGGAATGTTATCTGGAGGAGAAAAGCAAAGAATTGCAATAGCAAGGGCAATAGTTAAAAACCCAAGTATTGTTATTGCAGATGAGCCTACAGGAAACCTAGATAGCAAAAATTCATTGGAAATAATGAATATTATAAAGGCTATTTCAAAAGACAAGCTTGTTATACTGGTAACACATGAAGTTGATTTAGCTAAGTTTTATGCAACAAGAATAATAGAATTGCAAGATGGCAAAATTGTAAAAGATTACGAAAATAATTCAGCAGAGTCTTTAGAATATAGGCTAGATAATAAAATATATTTGAAAGATTTTAAAGACATAAACAATTTTAAAAATAAAAATATTAATATTAATATTTATTCTGATGAACAAAACGAAAAATTTTATGTTGATTTAGTATTTAAAAATGGAAATGTATTTGTACAAGCAAAAAATAGAAAAGTTGAGGTAGTAGATGATAATTCCTCAATAGAACTTGTAAATGAACATTATAAAAAAATAGATAAAAGTATTTATGAAGAACATAAATATAATTTAGATGAAGTTATAGATAATAAATATAAAGCAGAATATAAATCAATTTATGGAATCTTTAAATCAATAAAAACTGGATTTAACAGAATTTTAAATTATTCTGTACTAAAAAAGATTTTGCTTTTAGGTTTTTTTGCATCAAGTATGTTTGTAGTGTATAGTGTTTGCAACATAGCAGAAACAATGGATGTAAGAGAATCTGATTATATTACATTAGATAAAAATTATCTTCAAGTAGATACTGCAAAAATAGATGTGGACGATTATTTAAAATATGAAAAATTAAAAAATATAGATTATATTATACCAGGTGATTCTTATGCAAATTTTAATATAAAAATGGATAATTATTATCAATTATCTCAATATACATTTCAGATTACAGGCTCACTTGTTGATATTAGTAAAATTGGCGAGAATGATTTAATAAAAGGAAGAATGCCAAAAAAAGATTATGAAATTGTAATAGATAAAAAAATAGTGGATAATTTGCTAAATACCCAATTTTCATCTTTTAGAGGTATGGGAATAAAAAGTGCAGAAGAATTATTAAACAGAGTAGTTACAATAGAAGGAATGAAGGATTTTACCATTGTTGGTTTTGTAGATAATTTAACTCCTTCAATTTATGTAAAGAAATCGCTTTTCATTAACATATTAAACAATATGGAACAAACTGGTTCTACGTATGCTTCTTATGTAGTAACCGATTATTATTCATCAGGTGAAGAAGATAATATACAAGATTATAATTTATATTTAGATGATATAACATTAAAAAAAGGTAGATTTCCTAAAAATGATTATGAAGTTATTGTAAATGCAACAAATTCAGAAGAGATGGACTTATATGAGCCTATTAATACAGAAGTAAATGGAAAACAGCTTACAGTTGTAGGGTATTATGATAGTCAGACAAATAGACAAGATTATCTAGTAAATAATAATACTGTTAAATATAATGTAATTTCAAAATCAAATGGATTTACAATATATCCAAAAAACAAGGCTAGTGTAATAAATGATTTTAAAAATGAATATAACTTAAATATAATAGATAAATATGAAAAAGATAGGCAAGATTATATTGATGAAAGACATGGTGAAACGGTTAGTAGCATAATATTTGCATGTGTTATTCTTGCAATATCATTAATAGAAATTTATTTAATGATGAGATCTTCGTTCTTATCAAGAATAAAAGAAGTAGGCGTTCTGAGGGCAATTGGTTTAAAAAGAAAAGATGTTTACAGAATCTTTTTAGGAGAAATTATATCGATTACGGTATTAGCAAGCGTGCCAGGAATAATACTTATGGCATATATATTGAGCCAAGTAACCAAAATATCTAGTGTTAGCAGAATGTTTATTGTGAATTTTAAGACAATAGGGCTAGCCGTTTTAATTGTTTGTTTATTTAACTTAATATTTGGTTTGTTGCCATTATTTAATGTAGTTAGAAAAACACCTGCCAAAATTTTAGCAAGACATGATGTGGAATAATTATTAAATATTAGGTTAATAGTTATATTTTATAATAAAGTCGAGTAGAGAATAAATAAAATACTTATTTATTCTCTACTCGATTTCTTGATATACATTTTCAAATACTTCATCTGTAAAAAATTCTCCAAGTGAAATGTTAAAACCTTCACATATATGCAATAATGTATCTAATTTTATAAGTTCTGTCTTGCCACTCATGAATGTAGAAATAGTTGAACAAGGAATACCTGTGGCTTTACACAAAGCCCATACATTCATATTTTTTTTATTAAGATAGTACTTAATTCGTTTTCTTATTGCTACTGATAATTTCATAAATAATACCTCTCTTTTATATAAAATTATATAAAATTAAATTTCTATACCACTTTGGCGAATTGAAAAAAACAGAATCAATTCATCGAAGTAGTTTGTTGCATTGAAATAAAAAATATGTTAAAATTAGAAACAATAATAAGAAGAAAGGTAATAACATGGATACAGAACTAAAAAAATTACCAGAATATACACCAGACTATGTAGTTGATGAATTAAAATATTACTTAACAAAAATTGAAAATAATAAAGAAGATATTTTCACATTAGATAATGCTTTATCTTTAGTTAATCTTGCCCAAATTAACAATAAAATAAACGAAAAACAAGCTGAAAATATAAAAAAAGCAATAAGAGAAATAAAAAATATATAGAGAGAAAAATGTATTTTTGAATAATTTAATCTTTATCTAAAAAGAAAAGGGGCTGTAAAAAAAGTCCTATCCAAAAATGAGTGAAAAATTTTCACTCATTTTTGGTATAAAAAAAGCTACT
>CANQIL010000025.1 GCA_947624045.1 uncultured Bacilli bacterium | reverse complement strand
GCAAAAAAAATTGGTAAAAAAATAAGAATAATATTAAAAAATGATTTAGAAAAATTTTTAATAAATTTTATGAGAAAAGAAAATGTTATGTTATATAATATGACACAATTTGAAAGGAGAAACATTTCATGAATAAAACTATTGAAAAATTACTAAAAGAAAGAGAATTTAATAAAATTTTAAAGCTAGTAGAATTGGGTATTATTGATAAAGAAATAGGAACAAAAGCAATAATAAGTACTAAAGAGCCTGAATATATTTATAGATTTGCGGCTTCCATAGAAGGTGCAGATATAGATAAATTACAAGATGCAATTATAGATGCAGGTATAAATGATGCTATATATATTTACTACTTTGCTAGAGATATAAAAGGTGCCAATATAGAAAAGTTAGAAGATGCAATGATAAAAATCGAAAACAGTCATCAAATTTACTATTTTGCTAGAGATATAAAAGGAGCAAATATAGATAAATTACAAGATGCAATAATGAAAATTAATTGGCCACCTATTATTTATAAATTTGCCGGGGATGTAAAAGGAGCAAATATAGATAAGTTACAAGATGCAATTATAAAAAATCCAACAAAAGAAAATGCAAAATATATTTATGAATTTGCTAATTTAAAAAAAGGATTAGATATAGAAAAATTACAAAAAGCAATAATTGCCACAAAAGACGCTCAATATATATATTATTTTGCTAGATTTCAGGAAGGAGCAGATATAGAAAAGTTAGAAGATGCAATAATTGCAACAAAAGCTGCTTATTATATTTGCGAATTTGCTAAAGAAATAGAGAAAGCAAATATTAAAAAGTTACAAGATGCAATTATTGCCACAAAAGATGCAGAATGCATTTACGAATTTGCTAAAGATATAGAAGGTGTTGATATTGATAAATTAACAGATGGAATTATTGCTACACAAGATGCACGATGGATATATGAATTTGCTAATGAAATAAAAGGTGCCAATTTAGGAAAACTAACAGACGGAATTATTGCTACACAAGATGCTTATTATATTTGCGAATTTGCTAAAGAAATAGAGAATGCAAATATAGAAAAATTAGCAGACGGAATTATTGCAACAAAAGATGCTCCTTATATTTGTGAATTTGCTAAAAATATAAATGGTGCTAATATAGAAAAACTAACAGATGGAATTATTGCTACACAAGATGCACGATGGATATATGAATTTGCTAAAAATATAAAAGGTGTCAATATAGATAAATTAACAGATGGAATTATTGCAACAAAAAGCTATGATGTTATGCATGAATTTGCTAAGTGCATAAAAGGCATAAGTGCAGAAAAGAAAGATGCAATAATGAAGATTGTTGAAGTTAAAGATACAGATTATGGTGCTACTGATTATTCCAAAACTTTATCGTTATTAAAATATTTACTAGATACGAAAGATTTTGAAACAATTTTGGACAATAAAGAGGAATTTTCTAAATTATTTGTTGATAAAGAGCAAGAAGTTAGTAAAGAACAACAAAAAATGTTAATCAAAAGTAAATAATTAGAATGAGTAACAAGAAAACAACAGTTTTCTTGTTTTGATGTTTGGTTATTTTCTTGCTTTGCTGTTTGGTTATTTTGACTTTATAAATTATTTATGTTACAATATGTCAAAACAGTTTTAGGAGGGATAGGTTTTATGACAAAATTAGAAATATCAAAAGATAAGTTTGAAGAATTTGATAATATTGATATGGGCTACCCAAAAATTGAAATAGTGTATGATTCTACTAAATATGAATTTGAATGTGTTTATGGCTTAAATAAAATTATTTTGAGAAGATTAAAAGATGGAAAAATTATTCATATATTTGATACCAAGGTAACATTTATAGTAGAGTGTGATAAAAATAATAGAGCAAACTTTATGGTCGGTGAATGTTCAGGTGAATTTCGTAATAATAAATTAAAGCATTATATTGATAAAGGCAAAGAAAATTTAGAATTAGAAAGCACATTAGATATAAGCAGTGAGTGTAGCCTTGACCAATGTCAAATTACAAATAATTCTTTTGCTTTCGTAAAGAAAAATAGTCAATGTTATAGTGCCTACAATAGTATTTACACACTTGATGGACGTACAAAATCTTTCAAAAAAATATATAATGATAAGCGAATTCAAAAGAAATTTAAGGAGCCAACAATATTAGTTGAGCAAGAATATGGAAAATCTTATTATGATAGTGTTAGTGATAGAGTTTTCTATGGTGTTAATCCGGAAACATTAGAAATTAATACTCCTATTTGGAGTGAACTTCAACAACGATTAATACCTATCTACACTGAAGAAGATATAAAAAATAAAAACATTATAGATCCTATAGGTTTAGGAGAAACAACTCTTTACTGTGAAGTGAAAAAACCTTTAGATGAAATAGCTAGATATTTAACTCCATCTAAAGAAGTTTATACAGACAAAAGTGAAATTAATGATGAATTTATAAGACAATTTGTTAAAAAATAATTAAAACAATATTTCACAAAGTTTAAATAAAATTAAAGGGGTACTAAATGAAAAGAGTATTAATTATAGGCGATAGTGAATTTATAAGTAATATGCTAAAAAGATTAAGTTCAAATGAAATAGATATTTTAAGTGTTCCATCAGTAGAAGAAGCAATGAAAGTTTTGACTAAAAATGATATAAATATAGTAGTTTTGAACTTAAAATTATCATTAGAAAATATGAAAAAAATAGCCGATAAAATACAAGCAAAATATAATATATCTACTATAATATTTGAATCTGTTCACGAGCCAAGCTTCGAGCATATTAATTTAGACTTTGATTTACTTAATGAAGAGTTTAAACGTGATAATATGAGAAGAAGTAATTATAATTCAAAACGTAAATATAAAGTAAAACACAAAGTTAAACGTAATAAAAATTAAATATTTATAAATAGTTTATAATATAACTATATTCAGAAAGGAGTCTATACTATGCTAAAAAATAGATATTACTGTTTAAATTTAAATGATGACAAAGAAAAAAAACTTTTATTAAGGGTCAAAAAAGATTTCTATACAGAGGGTATTAGTATAGATGAAGATAAGTTATTACAAGGATATTTTTATTTTAACGGTTATATTTGTTTAAATATTTTGGATAATAATGATTTAGAAGCTAAAATTTGGGAACATAAAGGAATTGTTGGCTCCATTGAAGATGGCGTTTCTCACGCGGCACTAGATGAAGAACTTGAGTCTTATGGACGTTCAAGTAAAATGAATGTCAAACTAGAAGAAATTGCTGATAAAGAATTAATTGGCAAAATAGATTTTTTAATTAGGAGTTCTATTAGAAATTTAAGTCCAAATAATAGACAAATTTATGATTTTTTTAATCAAAGAAGAAAACACCATTTTCAAGAGTTTAAATCAGATATTACATCGCCTATTTATAATGTAGATGGCACGGCATATATTGAGATTGATGATCCCAAACTTGATTTTACACGTGAAGATTTAAAAGAAATTGGGCAATATTTACAAAGTCTTAATCAAAAACAAATAGTTAATGGAAAAGATGAAAATGGAAAGAAAATAAGAAAAAGAGCTATTAAAAATAAAAATAGGTCAAAAATGTTAATTAAAAAATAAGTAATGAAAAGAAAATTTTATGAATAAAAATATTGAAAAAATAATAGGAGAAGATTTTAACAAATTTTTAAAGTTGATAGGATTAGGAATTATTGATAAAGAAAAAGTGACAAAAGCTAGTATAAATAGTAATTATGCTAGTCTTATTTTTGACTTTGCCTTAAAAGCAAAAGGTCTAGATACAGACAAATTGACTGATGTAATTATTGCAACCTAAATGAAGAAATATATTTTTAACTGAAATTATTAAAAGAAGAGAAGTTTGAAGATATTTTGGACAATAAAGAGGAATTTTCTAAATTATTTGTTGATAAAGAGCAAGTTCCAAGTAAAGAACAACAAAAAATGCTAATCAAAAGTAAATAATGAAAATGAATAGCAAGAAAACAATAAGTCGTTTTCTTGTTTTACTTATAATTTAATGACTGTTTATTTACGAAATCTATCTAATATATTTTGGCACATGTTGAAAAATATGCCTATGAAAAAAATGTAATGAAAAAAATCTTACTTGTAATAGTTAAGTTTGCAAATTAACTTTCTATGATAGTATATATGGAAATTTTAAAGGGAGCGTTAACATGGAGGAAATAAAGTTAAAAGAAATAAAACAACTTGAAAAAGAAAGACTCTTAAATAACTTTAAAGAAAATCAATAACAGATTTTTGTGTACTTAACAATTGATAAAATTGGACAATTATGTGTTATAATTATTTGTAAGGAAGGATGTGCTTATCATGAAAGATGTTTTTTATACAGAATTAATAGAAACACTAAAGAAAAATTTGGAATTTGTTTCAGATGAAGGTTCATTATTAAAAAATAAAATAATTGAAAAAGCGAATAAACTTGATGAAAAATTTTTAAAACTATTGATGTCTAATGAGATAGTAAAAAATAGATTGTTTAAAAAGATAGGAAACAATTATATTTTCGATAAAATTGAATTCGGATGGTTTATTAATAATAGAGAATTTCTACCAGATTCTTATACTAAGTTTAAAAATAAAATTGGACTTACAGATTCAAATGATAATTTTATAAAAAATAAAAAAGATGTTGTTTTGACATTCCCTTTTAAGGATTGTGTTTTAGTTGGTGGCCAAGATGATAAGGAATCAAAAAGAGAAGAAAAATTCTATAATCAGATTCTTGCACCAGAAGAAGTAAATACTTTATTATCTCCAAAAGTCCTAACAAATTTTAAAAAGTACGGAGATGGTGATATAGACTTTAGTAAATGCGAAAATCTTATTATTAAAGGTAACAATCTTTTAACAATTTCATCATTATTAAAAAAATATGAGGGAAAGATTAAATTGATATATATAGATCCCCCTTATAACACTGAAAATGATACTTTTTTATATAACGATAAATTTAATAGAAGTACATGGTTAACATTCTTGAAAAATAGATTAGAAGTTGCCAAAAAATTATTGAGTCCAGATGGTGCGATATATGTTCAATTGGATTATAATGAAGTTCATTATGCAAAAGTATTAATGGATGAAATCTTTGGAGAAGATAATTTTCAAAGGGAAATAATATGGAGAATTGGATGGGTATCTGGATATAAGACAACTGCAAATAATTATATAAGAAATCACGATACTATCTTATTTTATTCCAAGGATAGTAAGCAAATGAAATTTAATAAATATTACATAATGAATGAAGATTTTAATGAAAAAATTAAAGAATCTGATTTAAATGAAAAACTAAGTGAATACGATTTGAGCAAAGAAGCTAAAAAAAGTATTTGTAAATTTGTTAATCATGATTCAAGACCAGAAAAATATCCGCTTGAAGATGTATGGAATTGTAATGAATATGATGAACTAAATAGTATCGCAATTATGTCTTTTGCTGGAGAAACAGTTTCTAAGATGTTAGACTCTAGTGAATTAGAATTAAAAGGACAAAAACCTGAGGCACTGATTAAGAGAATAATTGAGGCACATACAAAAGAAGGAGATTATGTTTTAGATTTCTTTGGTGGTACTGGAACGACAGCTGCCGTTGCTCACAAAATGAATAGACATTATATATTATGTGAGCAAATGAACTACATTGAAACAATTACACTTGAAAGAATGAAAAGAGTTATTAAAGGAGATACATCTGGAATATCTAAAAAAGTTAATTGGAAAGGTGGCGGTTCATTTGTATATTGCGAACTAAAAAACTTAAACAATACTTTTATTGAAAAAATTAATAAAAGTAATAATACAGATGAATTATGGAATATGTTTGTTGAATTAAAGGATTCACCTTATGTAAACTACAGAATAGATATTAATAAATTTGGTGATATGAAAGATGAATTCTATAGTCTAAGTATTAAAGACCAAAAAGAATTATTAGTTGGTATATTAGATAAGAATATGTTATATGTTAATTATTCAGACTTGGATGATAAAGACTACAATCTTTCAAGTAAAGAAAAAGAATTTAACAGGAATTTCTATGAAGGAGAGTAATTATGTATTTATATGAAAAACTAGATGTAATCCGAGAAACTGGAATTATAGACAATTCCATTCCCTCATATATAAATAATAATTTGAATCCAAATCTTAATCTAAGAAAATATCAAATCAATGCTTTTAATAATTATATATACTATTATGAACAATCAAATCTAAAAACAAAACCAACACAAACTTTATTCCATATGGCTACTGGTAGTGGTAAAACCTTAATAATGGCCGGATTAATATTATATTTATATAAAAATGGATACAGAAACTTTTTGTTTTTTGTTAATTCTTCGACAATAATATCAAAAACAAAAGTAAATTTTTTAGATAAATCTTCTTCAAAATATTTATTTAACGATGTAATAAATATAGAGGGAAAACAAGTTAAAATAAAGGAAGTATCTAACTTTCAAGAAGCTGATGAAGAAAGTATTAATATTTGTTTTTCAACTATACAAGGACTACATTCCAGCATTACAATGCCTCGTGAAAATGCCTTATCAATTGAGGATTTTGAAAAAAACAAGGTTGTTTTAATATCTGATGAAGCACACCATATAAATGCTCTTACTTCTACTGGAAGAATTGACAAAGATGAACAAGAATTATTAAATAACTGGGAATATACTGTTGAAAGAATCTTTCATTCTAATGTCGATAATATATTATTAGAATTTACAGCTACTTGTGATGTCGATAATGAACTAATAAGAGCAAAATATGTTGATAAGATAATTTTTAACTATCCTCTTTCAAAATTTAGAGAAGACGGATATTCAAAAGATGTTGAGACATTACAAAGTAATGTTGATATGAAAGCCAAAATGTTACAAGCTGTATTAATTAGTCAGTATAGATTGAAAATATTTCAAGACTATAAATTAGATGTTAAACCCGTAATTTTATTTAAGTCAGAATCTATTACCAAAAGTGAAACAAACTTGTTATTCTTTAACAATATTATTAAAAATTTGAATGAAGATGACATATATAGTATTAAGTTAAATTCTACAAATGATATCTTAATTAATATGTTTAGCTACTTTGAGGAAAATAACATAGATATAAAAAATTTAATTTCAGAAATAAAAGATGATTTTTCAGAGGATAAATGTATATCTGCAAATAATGAGTCAGAAGCCGTTGATGTTCAATTAATTGTTAATAGTTTAGAAGATAAAACAAATAGATATAGAGTGATATTTGAAGTAAAAATGCTAGATGAAGGTTGGGATGTTTTAAATCTATTTGATATAGTTAGATTATATGAAACAAGAGATGGCAAAAATGGAAAACCCGGCAAAAAAACAATTCAAGAAGCGCAATTAATTGGTCGTGGTGCAAGATACTTTCCCTTTGCTGTTAATGAAAATCAAGAAAAATATACAAGAAAATATGATGATGACATAGAAAACCCTTTAAGAATATGTGAAACTCTCTTATATCATTGTCAAATGGAATCAAGATATATATCTGAATTAAAAATAGCATTAAAAGAGACAGGTATTATCCCAGAAGAAGTAAAAAAAGTTACATATAAATTAAAGAATTCTTTCAAAAAAACAGACTTTTATAAAGAAGGTTTGGTATTCTATAATCAAAAGGTTTTAAAGGATAGAACAAAGGTAGATTCTATCCCCGAATCATTAAGATATGAAACATATTATTACGAATATGGTTTTGGTAGAAGCAAGGTGGAAAGTTTATTTACTGAAACAACAAGTGATAGAAACATTGAAGAAAAATTAAATGAATATATTTATTCAATATCTGAATTATGTAATTACAATTATAATTTGGTTTATTCTGCTTTTAGATGTTTTAACATATTTGATTTTAACACTTTAAAGTCTTATTTCCCAAAGTTAGAGTCAACTCAAGAATTTTTAGAAAGCAACAAATATTTAGGTAATATTAAAATTTCTATTAAATGTATTTTTGAAATGCCATCAAAGGATATGATTTTTAATTCATTGCTTTCAACATTCGATAAGATTAAGGATAAAATTTTATCGTTTGAAGATGTATATGAAGGAACAAAGGAATTTTCTTCGGTTAGATTCAATGAAATATTTGGCGATAAAGTATGTAATAAAGTTAACCCAACAAACGATAGTGTTGGAATTTCTCAAAATGATGTTGATGACCCAAGTTATAGACTGGATTTATCAGACAAAGAATGGTTTGTTTTTAATGATAATTATGGAACGACAGAAGAGAAAAAATTTGTAAAATATTTTAGTGATAACATTGATAAACTAAATGAAAGGTTTGATAAGATTTATTTAATTAGAAATGAAAGAGTATTACCTATTTATTCATTTGATACTGGAGAAAGATTTGAACCGGATTATTTATTAATACTTATTGACAGTAATCATTCAAAGCAATACCAAATATTTATTGAGCCTAAAGGAAGTCATTTACTTGAAGAAGATAAATGGAAAGAACAGTTTCTTCTTTCATTATCATCAGAGGCAATTCCTATAACAAAATTTGAAGATAAAGATTTCTTAATATGTGGCTTTCCTTTCTTTAATAAAAATAATAACATGACAGATTTTGAGTCAAGTTTAAATAACTTAATTAATGAATAAAGAAGTAGTTAACTAAATTACTTTCTCATCAATAGAAAATGTAAAGATAATTTATGTATTTTTAATATATTAACTGATAATTAAATAACTATTTTAAAAAAATAGAAAGAGTGTCATTAAAGAATGTATCAGTGAATTTGAAAAAGAATTAAATATAATATCAAGTATATTTAAAAAGAAGCTCATATTTAAAATTTTGTTTATCACATTATTTTAAATATATAATAAAAAGGTCAATTATTGTCTTTTTCTATGATATAATGTTCAGTAAAATAAATAGTAATTTATATGGAGGAAAAATGAAAAAAGGTCTAAAAATTACTTTAATTGTTCTAGGTATTTTGGTAGGAATTATTGCACTTGATACTTTACAAGCCAAAATCTTTGATAATAGCCCATTATTGAAGACAAGAAATAATTTAGATGTTAACTCTACCGAGTATGTTGATAAAGGAATATTTGTAAATCATTATCATTGCAGTAATAATGAAAATGTTACTACTTGGAAAAAAACAAAATTTACTTGTTCTATTGAAGAATCTAAAAATACAGTCCTAGGCGGTGATGAGCCTTTATCAAATAAAACTGATTTAATATTTACTATAACTACAGGTAACAAATCTTGCATCCCTGTTAGGTTAGCAGTTTATGAAGATAAAACATATGAATTATTTACAACCTACAGAGCTTGTGGACCTGCACAAATTTGTACTGATATGTTAAGTTACACAAAATCAATTAAAGGTACTTATAATTATGATGTTATGAAAATATTTGAGGATAAAAATATTGTATTGGATCAACCTCATTCTATGGATAATTTACCAGAATATGAAATCTATATGAGTGATAAATATATTAAAAAAGATTATGGATATTACTATGCTATTGAAAAAAATATGTCAAATAATTCTCTTAATGAATTTTTAAAAGAAATAGATGTAAACTTAAATTTATGTGCTAGTCCAGAGTATATAAACTAACAATTACAAATTTATATGAGATAGATAAATAAAGGTGCATTATGAATAAAAAAAAGATAATAATTTATAGTTTAATAGTCATATTAATAGGGTTAGCTATTGTAAAATTTTTTTCATTTGAATTTCAAGTTTGTCTTGAAATATATGTTAATAATGATGTTTTATTAAATATACCAAAAAGTGGTAAAGAGATTTATAGTTTTGATTTTGGAGAAGGAGAAGATTTTTATATCCTTAATTATGAAAATGATAATGATATAAAAAAAATAATTAAAAAGAATGATTTTGAGAAAATTACGAAAGATAATTTAGATGAAGTTATTGAAGCATTAGATAGATATCATAATGACTTGTGTGAAAGGGAATTAAATTTATTTGATAAAACTACAAATATTTCAGAGCTTGCAGTTATTGGAAATTATTATCTTTATGTAGAAAATGAAGAAGATAATGATGATTATGCAATACAAATAATATTTCCAAAAGAGAAAAAACTATATCATTTCTATATAAATCATTAATTATAAAAATAACTTTTTATAAAAAAAATATAAGTTGATTAACTGATTAACTGTAATAATCAAGCAAATTTTCTAGGTGCATTTGTAGGTGCATTCGGGTGCATTAAGGTGCATTTTTTCCGGAGGATTTATGAAAAATAAAACTATTTTAATCATTTTAAGTCTATTAATAGGCATAATTATTCTTGATACACTCCAAGCAAAAATTTTTGATAATAGACCTTTAATAAAAATTACTGAATACTATGATAAGGGAAACGTTTTAAAAAAGGATAAAGGCCTATTTGTATATACTTATGTTTTTCAAGAATATAAAAATGTTACAGTTTACAAATGGGAAAAATATTCTCCACTTGAAGAAGCAAACTTACAAACAAATAATAAAAGTGAGGAAATTGATAAAATGGACAATGTTAAGAATATTGAAGTAACTATAAATAATAAAAAATATAAGACAACACTTGAAGACAATGAAACAGTATCAGAATTTTTAAAAATTTTACCACAAGAATTTAATATGGAAGAATTAAATGGTAATGAAAAATATATTTATATGGATTATTCTCTACCTACCAAATCTTCAAATCCTAAATATATTGAGGCCGGTGATATAATGCTATATGGAGATAATTGTTTAGTTATTTTCTATAAGTCATTTGAAACAACTTATCAATATACTAAAATAGGTCATATTGATAATTTAGCCAATTTAGGAAATGGTAATATAACTGTTAAATTTACCCAATAAATAGGTAAATTATTATTGTAAATATTGAAAAAAATAGTTAAAATAAGAAAAAACTTAAAAATTTGAAAGGAAAAAAATTATGAACGATTATGAATATTCTATTCTAGCACTACTAGATAAAAAAGCCAAAAGAGAAATTGATACTAATATTATTGAAGAACTAAAGGCTTCCTATTTTGAAAAAAGCCGTATTCTTAAATGTCAAAATAATTTAAGTGAAGAAGATTTTAATCTAATAATTTTTACTATTTTTAACACCTTAAAGCTTTCCTTAACTGATGAGGAGATTAGAAAAGCTTGTGAAGAATACTTAACATTACTCCTAGCGGATGGTGTTGATGATTTAGCAATTAATGTTAATTGGGCAATTAATCACTTATTTTATTTATGCGTAATAGCTGATAAAAAAACAAAAGAAAAAATTAAAAACTATATAACTTATCTTCAAAATAAACTATTTAAAATATACAAAATAAAAGAAACTACTAGTGAAAAAATCAAAAGAAAAATATATACAGGCTTTATAACTAGGTAATGGTTACAGTTCAGTTAAGAGATAGATTTGTACCACAGGTAATTTTATTTGATCATTCTGGAAATTTTGGTTCTAAAATGACAAAATAATCTTTGATTTAGCTTGATTTTCAAATTCTTTTTCCTTTTCTAAACTTTCATTTTTACTTTTTTAAAAGTAACGATTAAACTTCCAACACTAGTAATAATTGTGTCCATAAATTAGCATTCATTAATATTACCTTCCTTCATTTTCATCATAATTACAATTCACTAATTTCCTTCATTTAATTCAAAATTTTTCATTTCTTCTTCTACAGCAGTAATTAGTTCTTGTTCGGTTGGCATATGTAATTTATATTCAGAAGAGAATATTGTTTTATTATCTTTTGGAAGAGTATATTTTACAACTGTTTCATTTTTATTTGTTGATAGTAATATCCCTACTGTAGGATTTTCATCATCTTGTTTGATTTCTCTATCATAATAATTAACATACATTTGCATTTGACCTATATCTTGATGTGATACTTTTCCAATTTTTAAATCAATGATAACAAAGCATCTTAAAAGTCTATGATAAAAAACTAAATCTGGATAAAAATGATCCTCTTCTAAAGTTAATCTAACTTGATTTCCAACATAACTAAAGCCCTTACCTAGTTCTAATAAAAATTCTTTTAAGTGTTCTATGATATTTTTTTCTAAATCAGATTCTAGATAATTCGTATTTTCTTTTATATCCAAAAATTCTAAAACAAAAGGATCTTTTACTAAATCTTTACTTGTTTTTAGTATTTGACCTTTTTCCGATAATTCCAATATTTTTTCCTTATCGGCAGATAAAGTTAATCTCTCATATAATAATGAATCTCTTTGTCTTTGAAGTTCTCTCACACTCCATTTAGAATTAATTGTTTCCTTCATATAAAAACTTCTTTTAGGTTCTTCATCTATTTTTATAATCTCTAAATAATGTGACCAACTCAATTGCGACGACACTGTTGTCGCAATTGGAAAACATATATAAAATTTTCTCATTCTTTCTAAATTTCTTTTAGAAAAGCCTTTACCAAACTCAACAGTTAATTTTTGTGATAATTTTTCAAGCACCGCATCACCATAACTTGCCCTTTCATCACCTTGTTGTATTTCCATAATTGCTTTACCTATATTCCAATATAAATTAAGCATTTCAGTATTAACAGTTTGATATACTTTATTTCTACTATTTATAACTAATTCCTTTATGCCATCAAATATTTGATTTATTTCATTCTCATTCTTTATTAATTCGTTACTCATTAAAGCACTCCAAACATTTACATATCAAAGTTTTTATACATATAAGTTGTCAAAATTTATAGCGAAAGTCTATTGATTCAAAAATTATCTTGTAAAATAAAAGGTGTTGGATTATTATAAATTCCGATCAGAGAAAGAAAATAATCTCAACACACCTAATATTATACACGTTTTTTCAAAAATTAAAAGACTATTTTTTTCTCTGACAAAATATCATTTTAAGTTACCTGACGAAAACTGTAACAGTAACAACAACACAACAACACAAACCATTTTTTCTTGACATGGCTTTTTCGCTATGCTATAGTAAAACACGAATTTTTTCAAATAGGGGGATAATTATGACAGATGAAAAAATGTTTGCTGTAAGATTAGATGAATTAAAAGAAATCTTTACACCTAAACAACTTATGGCAATAGAAGAAGTCTTTAGAATTATGGAAGATAAGTATCCTGCATATTCTAAAGAAGATATTATATCTATTAGTATTGAAACTATCTTAAAAAATGTTGATATACCAGTAGATAAAATAAAAGAACAAATGTGTAAAGAAGTAAAAAAAGACTTACAATGTTTTTCTGAAGAACTAGAAAGCTTAGAAGACTTAAAAAGTGATTTAAAGTATCTTCCAGAACTTGAATCTAACAAAGTAAGAAGAGCTGTCTTAAAAGAAACATCTAAAGTAATGGCTGAAAGTTATGAAGAATATGAAAAAAATGTTTTTGTTTTAACCAGATATGTAACAGGAATGCCTTTAACTACCATTGCTTCTTTAGCCAATCTAACGATTGATGAAGTAAAAGACATTATAAGTGATGAAAAAAGTCTTGCTCAATTACGCGCAACTATTGGTAGTATGATTGTTGAAGAAGAAGCTACTGCCTTTGTTGATATGGGTAAAGAATACTTAAGACAAGCAGTAGATACTCATACTAATCTAGAAGTAATAAAGCAAGCAGTTTATGAAGACTATCCAAGAATAGTTAGGTAAGGTAATGCCTTACTTTTTTTAATGAATAAAAAGTTACAACTATTACATTTAAACTTATGGAAATAATTAATCCCCACATGCCAATTTTAAAGAAAGATAAGATAAATAAAAGCGAAGTCCTAATAATAACCCCTAAAGTAGTCGCGACAAAATTATCTTTACTTTTTCCCATCGCATCCAAACAAAAAGACAAAGGTGACTGAATATATTGAAAAAGACAAATAGGTGCCAAAACCCTTGTATAAACGCCTCCCTTAGACGTATGATAAATTATTCTTAAGAAAAATTCTGGTCCTAAAACAAACATAATCGTAACCGGAACTCCAATAAGTAATGACATCCCAATTGCCTGTTTTGCTTTTCTTTTAACTAGTCTTTTATTGCCCTTAGCGTATTCTCTTGATACAACCGGTAGTAAAGCTTGTGAAATAGCTAATGTAAAAAAAGAGGGCAGTAACACTAACGGCATAACATATCCTGATAAAATTCCATATTCCCTCGTAATAAAATTACTAGAATAGCCACATTTTAATAAAACACTCGTTAAAATAATTGGCTCCAAAAAATACCCGATACTTCCTATAAGTCTTCCTGTTGTATTTGGAATACCTATTGATAGGCTTTCCTTAATATAGCTATAATTAGGTTTCAAATCACTAAGCTTAATACTTATCTTCTTAGGCAGAAATAAAATTAAAATGATTATTGAAGAAACTTCACTTATTATATTAGATAACACGATATATAAAACCGCATACTTTAAACCTAATGGTAAAATTAAAGGAATACCCACTATCATTAAAACTAGTCTTACTATATCTTCCAAAATATTACTAATTATATGCGGAAACATTTTCTCTTTACCAAAAAAATAACTTCGACAAATACTAGAAATACTAGTAAAAGGAATAACTAAAGCAATAGCTAAAATACTAAGATAAGTATCTTTATTATGTAATAGATTATTAGAAAGAACTGGTGCCAATAAAAAGATAATTATAATTAAAAAAGTATTTATTAAAAGACTAATCGGAATAATAGAAAAAAATAGTTTCACATTATTTTTAGTATCTTCCGAAACTAACTTTGATAAAGCCGTCGGTAAGCCAAACTGACTAAGACCTATAAATAAAGAAAAAGTTGGTAAGATAAGCATATAAAGCCCTAAACCCTCAGTACCTATAAGTCTACTCATAATAATTTTTATAAGCATACCTAATAATTTAGTTACAAAGCCACCTATTAAAAGTATGATAGTTGATTTAATAAATTTTTCTTTCATAATAAAGAATATGCAAAAAAATCTATTAATTTTCTAAAAACTGTGTTATTATTTTTTTAGAAGATGAAGCTATCAAGCTTTATCGAACATATAGAAAATTTTGTCAATAATTAATGTCAAGACGAAAAGTTATTAAAATAATTTCTTTAAAAGATAAAAAGGTTATGTTATTCTAGTATTAGAGGTGGAGTATATGAGAGATATAATTACTTTTTTAACATCTAAAGAAATAATAGTTGTCTATATAGTTGCGGCTATTGCTTGTTTTTTAGCTTTTATTATATATTTAGTTGATAAAAACTATGCAAAAAGAAAGCAAAAACATAATACTAAAGAATTAAATAAATTAGTAGAAGATGTAAATCTTGCGATTAAAGAAGAAGAAAAGTCAAAAGCACAACAAGAAGCTACTCCTGCAATTGCGCCAAGTGTAATTGAAGCAACAACCCCAGTAGAGCTTTTAGATATGCCTACTTTAGAATCTCCAACTACTAATGTTGTTCTAGAAAGTTTAAATAATTTAGAAGCCAAAGAAGAACCTGTTATTGTTAAAGAAGAAATTATTAATCCGCCTATTACTGAAGCTCCTAAAAAAGAAGAAGAACTAGAGTATACAACCATTGAACCTAACGTTGAACAAGCAAAAGAAGAGTTAAGAAAACTTGCTATTGAATTAGAAAAAGAAGAAGAGCAAGAAGAGCCAACTATTATCAGTAATTATGAAGAAGAACAAGAAACTAATGCTATTATTAGCTTAGAAGAATTAGTAAAGAAAAGCAAAGAAATGTATGCCGCTAATGAACTAAGTCAATATAAAGATGAAGGTAATGAACCTATTAGCTTAACTGATTTAGAACAAGCTAAAAAGACTAATTCTGCACCTATTTATGATGAACCATTTATAATTAGTAATGTTGTATTAGATATGGAAGAAGAATTAAATAAAGAAAATGCTAAACAACTTCAAATGAATTTTGAAAATCCTCCTGTTACTGAAAAGGAAATTACCCAAGCTCCAGTTATTGAAACTTCTCCTAATATAGACAATGCAAAGAAAGACTTATATCAAACAGCTAAATTTAAGAAAAGTCCAGTTATTTCCCCAATATATGGTATTGAAAGAACTGAAGATGACTACTTACAATTAGAAAATACCGCTAACTACGATAAACTAGATGAAGAAATTAGAAAGACTAATGAATTTTTAATGACTTTAAAAGAACTTCAAAAAAATTTAGATTAATAATTATTAAAGGAGGCTAAAAGCCTTCTTTTTGCATTTCAATAGCCTTTTACAAATCTTATTTTTTTGATATAATAAGTTTTGAAAAAAAGGAAGTATGTTTATGCGCAGTGTTGGAATTCTTACTTTAGGTTGTAAAGTAAATACTTATGAAAGTGAATATATCATGGATTTATTAAAAAAAGCTAATTATGAAATTAAAGACTTTAATAGTTCATGTGATGTTTATATAATAAATACTTGTACCGTTACTAATACTGGTGATATTAAATCTAAAAAAATGATAAGAAAAGCCATTAAAAATAATCCAGATGCTTGTATTGTTGCGATGGGTTGTTTTATTGAGGCCAATAAAGATGTTGAAATTCCTGGCTTAGATATTTTAATAGGTAATAAAGATAAATCTAAAATAGTCGAAATACTAGATGAGTATTTCAACAAGAAAGAAACAATAAAAAGATTATACTATGATGATTTAGTCGATTTTGAAGATATGTCTATCACTGATTTTCCTAATCGTACTAGAGCTTTCGTTAAAATTCAAGATGGTTGTGAGAATTTTTGTAGTTACTGTATCATTCCCTTTGTAAGAGGTAAATGCCGTAGTAAAGAAATGTCCAAAGTAATTTCCGAAATTACATCTTTAGTAAATAACTCTTATCAAGAAATTGTTTTAACAGGCATTCATACTGGTAATTATGGAGTTGATTTAGATACTAACTTTGCTGCTCTTTTAAGAGAAATTGTTAAAATTAAGGGCTTAAAAAGATTAAGAATCTCATCAATTGAAATAACTGAGTTAACTGATGAAGTTCTAGATATTATCAAAAATGAAAAAGTTATTGTTAATCATCTTCATATACCTCTCCAAGCTGGTAGTGATGAAATTTTAAAATTAATGAATAGAAAATATGATTTAGACTACTTCTTCAAAAAAATAGCAAAAATCCGAGCAATTAGAAAAAATATTTCTATATCAACTGATATAATTGTAGGCTTCCCCGGTGAAACAGAAGAACTTTTCCAAAAAACGCTAGAAACGTCTAAAAAATTAGCCTTTAGTAAAATACATGTTTTCCCTTTTAGTGAACGAAAAAATACTAAAGCATGTAGTCTTCCTAATAAAGTTGATGACGTTACTAAAAAAGAAAATGCTAGAAGACTCCTTTTACTATCAAAAGAACTAGAACTTTCATATATGGAAAAATTTATTAATAAAGAAGTAGAAGTTTTAATCGAAGAAGTTAAAGAAGATTATAGTCTAGGTCATACTAGTGAATTTCTACACGTAAAAATAGAAAAAATCTTACCTAGAAATACCTTTGTAACTGTTAAAATTACTAGTATTTCTTATCCTTATTGTATTGGAGAGATGCTATGAGAGAATATATTAAAGGCTCATATCGTAAAAGTTTTTTTCAAAATGGAACTGGTTATCATATAGGCCTTTTTCGCGTAAGTGAAACTAATATTCCTGAATTAAATAATTATGTAGGTAAAACCATCACCTTTACCGGTTACTTTCATGAGTTAAATGAAGATGATACCTACATATTTTATGGCAAAAAAGTTATTCATGAAAAATATGGTGAACAATTTCAAGTAGAAAGTTATGAAAGATGTCGTCCTGAAGAAAAAGATAGTATAATTGAATTCTTAACAAGTGGCCTTTTTAAAGGAATAGGGCAAAAGAAAGCTCAAGCAATAGTTGAAGTTTTAGGTAAAGATACTTTAAAAATAATTTTAGAAAATCCAGATAATTTAATTTTAATACCCGGTATTACGAAAAAAAATATTGAAGAGCTACATAATAAATTAAAAGACTATGAAGCCAGTTATGAAACTATTATTTATTTAGGTGACTTAGGTTTCACAACTAAAGATGCTATGCTTGTTTATAATTTTTATAAAGGAAAAACTAAAGAAATAATCGCTACAGATATTTATAAAGTACTTGAATTAAATGATTTAACTTTTAAAAAGATAGATTATATTGCCCTTAATATGGATATACCTAAAAATGCTTATATCCGTATCAAAGCTTCCATAATTTATATTATGAATGAAATAAGTAATACTTATGGTCATAGTTATTATTATGAAGAAGAATTGTTCCAACTTTTACCTAGTGTTTTAAAAGTAGAAGTAACACAAGAAGAATTTACTGAAGCTTTAAATGCTTTATTAAAAGATATGCAAATTATCAAAGTTTCTGAAAAGTATTATTTAAAAGAAATGTATGAATCAGAAAAACTAATAACAAGAAGATTCAAACTACTATCTCATGAAGAAGATTATAAAGAAAAAAAATTACTAGAAACTATCAAAGAAATTGAATCTTTTCATGATATAAAATATAATGACGACCAACTTGAAGCTATTAAAAAAAGCTACTTAAAACATTTTCTTATCATAACAGGTGGTCCTGGTACTGGTAAAACAACTATTATGAAAGCTATTGTTGAACTATTTAGAATTATGTATAAACTATCCTATGAAGACTTACTAAAAAAAGTAGCCCTTCTAGCTCCAACCGGTCGTGCTGCCAAAAGAATGAGTGAGACAACTAACTTAAAAGCATCTACTATTCATCGCTTTTTAAAATGGCAAAAAGATACTAATAAATTTCAAGTAAATGAGTACAATAAAAGTAAAGCAGAATTTGTCATTATTGATGAAGCTAGTATGATAGATACTTACTTAATGGCTAATCTCTTAAAAGGCCTATCTGTAAATTGTAAAATAATAATGGTCGGCGATGACCATCAATTGCCATCGGTTGGACCAGGCCAAGTCTTACATGATTTAATAAGTAGTAATATGTTAGAAGTAGTAGAATTAAAAAAACTTTACCGTCAAGGTCAAGACTCTAATATAATTACTCTAGCTTATCAAATTAGAAATGGCTTCATTGATAGAAGTATTTTCAATACTCAAGAAGACTTAACTTTTATAAATTGTAAAACCCATGATATTATTAGTAATATTACTGAAATAGCTTCTACTTATAAAGATTTATCTTATAAAAATTTCCAAATACTATGTCCTATGTATAAAGGTCTAAATGGTATAGATGCCATCAATAATGAAGTCCAAAAGCTCTATAATAAAAAAACTAATTCTAAAAAAGAAATAGCCTTATCAGAATATACTTTTAAAGAAGATGATAAAGTAATTCAACTAACTAACATGCCTGATGATAATGTCTATAATGGTGATATTGGTCTAATTGAAAATATTACTACTCATCCTAAAAAAGAAATAGAAATTAATTTTGATGGTACTTATGTAAAATATACGCCCTCTAATTTTAATAACTTTCGCTTAGCTTATGCTATTTCTATTCATAAATCTCAAGGTAGTGAATTTGATGTTGTTATCTTGCCTCTTGTTAAATCTTATGGCAAAATGCTTTATCGTAAACTTGTCTATACCGCTATTACTAGAGCTAAAAAGAAGCTTTATCTAATAGGCGATTTAGATGCTCTAGATATAGCTATCCAAAATAATAACAGTGATATCAGAAGAACAACTATAAAAGATATGCTAAATGAATGTATAAAAATCCCAAATTAGTTAAAACTATAACTAGAGGTGAAATGATGAAAAAAAGTACAATGATGGCTATGTTAGTAGGTACTTTAGGTGTTATGGGCTATATGTATATGCAAAAAAATCCGCAAATGATGGAAAATATGCGTAATATGGCTAAAAGTGCCGCTAAGAAAACATATGATAAATTAGAAGAAATGGATAACTAAAGCCTTAGGGCTTTTTTCTTTTTTTGCAATGAAATTAATTTCAACGAGTAATTTTGTTGAAGATAACCATTATGCAAGAGTTACAAATATTTAAACAGTAAAACATATTGTTATAAATGAAAATATGATAAGAATTACTAAAAATTAGTATTTTTGATGATAGAACTATTTATTGAAATTTGCTTAATTTTTTTTTGACAAATTACAAAAGTACTTGTATACTTTTAATAGAGTAAGATAAACAGAAGTTGGGAGTAAAGTTTATG